>JAEDOB010000324.1 GCA_016302225.1 Oscillospiraceae bacterium
CGATGTTAATATTTCCGAGGACGGCAGCATATCTATTAACAGGATAGATATTAAAGCGTCCGACGAAAGCCTGGCTTTGGAAGCGGAAAAGCTTATCCGAAGCGAGATACCCGGGGAATACGAAATAACTGCGGGAGTTGAATCATACCATGAATAAAATTTTATCAAGGCTGGAGGCTGCTTTCGGCAGGGATAAGCTTATAAAGGCGGCTGTATTTCTCGGTATCATCGGCGTGATACTTATCGTTTGCTGTGACAGTCCGCAAAAAACTCAGCCGTCTGTGGAAACAGCGGCATTTACCGAGGAGACCGAACGTTTCCGATGCGACACAGAGCAGCAGCTGAAAAATATCCTTTCAACCATTAAGGGCGTCGGCAAGGCGGAAGTCATGCTGACTGTCAGCACGACCGAGGAATATATCTACGCCGAAAAAACAGAGGAACGCAGAGAGGGGGAAAACAAGCAATCAAAGCAAACAGATTTTGAGATAATCGACAGCGGCGACAGGGACGAGGCACTTGTGAAAAAGATAATCGTCCCGCAGATAAGCGGCGTTGTTATTGTGTGTGAGGGAGGTGGAAACAGCAAAACCTGCGAAGCGGTCTACAAGTCGGTATCGACCGCTCTCGGAATACCTGTCAGCAAAATTTATGTGGCTAAAATGAAATGAACAAGGAGAGATCTCAGTATGAAAAAGCTCAATCTTATTATCGGGAAAAAGCATATTATTCTTGCCTGCCTTTCGCTTATCCTCGGTCTGGCAGTTTATATGAATTACGCATTTGCATCTGCGGGCGATGAACTGGCTCTGGAAAGCTCTGCAAATTACGGCGATGCGGAATTTGTAAGTGCCGACGGTGAAAATGACTACTTTGCACAGGCACGTCTTACAAGAATGACTTCAAGGGACGAAGCTGTTCAGACACTTAAAGCCATTATGGGCGGCGGCGACCTTACCGATGAAGAAGCTGCCTCCAAGACCGTTGAGGCGGTATCCCTGTCCAAGCTGGTGGAAAGCGAAAGCAAGGTAGAATCCCTCATAAAGGCACAGGGCTTTGAGGACTGTGTGGTATATCTGGACGGCACTACCGCAAGCGTTGTTGTTAAGTCTGACGGGCTTGTTCCTTCGGAAGCAGCGCAGATAAAGGACATTGTTGTGGAGGAAGCATCGGTTACTGCAGAAAATATTAGAATTTTTGAGGTAAAGTAGTTGTGCAAATCAGAATTTTGTGGTATAATAACTATATATGTATCTTTGACCTGTAAAATCGGCGGTTTTGGAAATGCTTTAGAAAACAATCCGCCAGATAATTACAGAATACTGCGAAATTCTTTAATAAGGACGGCGCCGCACAACAGCGGTGCCGTGCTAAAGGAGTCGATAAAAATGAGCAAAGAAAATCTGAACGAGTCTGCGGAAAATACTCTCAGAGTATCGGCAGATGTAGTTGCGGGAATTGCCGCTACCGCAGCAAAGGAAATAGACGGAGTTGCGGCTGTCAGCACCAAGGGAAGAACCCTCAAGCATCTTATAGTTGCAGACAAGCGTTCCGAAAACATTAAGGTGAGATTTAATGACGGTGTGCTTGAAATATCCGTTGGCATAATTGTCAAGGCTGGTACAAAGGTCAAGAAGTGTGCTGATTCCGTTCAGAATAAGGTCAAGCAGGATGTTCAGGATATGACGGGGATAACTGTGTCAAAGGTGAATGTTTACGTCGAAGATGTAGTATTTCCCGATATTGCATAAAAGCAGGCTCTTTCTAAGGGCTTGCTTTGCGCTGTCAAAAGGAATCATTAATATAAAGGAGAAGCAAAACATGAAAAGAAGAAAATCAAGAGAAGCAGCTTTTATTCTGCTTTTTGAGAATTCATTCAGAAATGAGGACCCCGAGGAGATAATAAGTGCTGCACTGGAATCCGAGCTTTTTGATTTCGGAGAAAGTGACAAGGACAGTGCCGCTATTTTCGCAGATGCCGAGGATATTTTCAAGGGCGTATGGGAAAAGAAGGACGAGCTTGACAAAATTATCGAAGGTTACAGCGATAAAAGGCAGTTCGGCAGAATACCAAAGGCATCTGTTGCTATTCTTGAGATAGCGATTTATGAGTGCCTTTACAATGACCGTGTGCCTGTTAATGCTGCTATTAACGAAGCTGTATTGCTTGCTAAAAAGTTTTCAATGGAGCCCGATGTTCAGTTTATTAACGGCGTTCTCGGCACATTTTC
>JAEDOB010000325.1 GCA_016302225.1 Oscillospiraceae bacterium
GTGAAAAGCTGAACGCAGCCATAATCGGAGCGGGCGCACCCGAATGGCTGCGGGGGGCACTCATAGACGGCGTTTACCGCACACTTGCGTGGGTAGTTTCGGTAATGCTCCCGCCCATGGCAATATTTTTCCCGCTGTTCACCATTTTGGAGGACGTTGGCTATCTCCCCAGAATCGCCTTTACGCTGGACAGATACTTTAAGCATTCGGGCGCATGTGGAAAACAGGCTCTCACCATGGCAATGGGCTTCGGCTGCAACGCCGCAGGTGTCACAGGCTGCCGAATAATCGACTCGCCCCGTGAACGGCTTATTGCCATGCTAACAAACTGCTTAGTCCCCTGCAACGGCAGATTTCCCATGCTGATATTGATAATCACAATGTTTGCGTCGGGCAGCGGGCTGATACAGGCGGGGGCGTTGACCGCCGTCATTCTCCTCGGAATAATACTGACGCTGTTAATGTCACGGATATTGTCGAAAACCATTCTAAAGGGCGAAACCTCGTCCTTTACGCTGGAGCTGCCCCCCTACCGCCGCCCGCAGATAGGCAAAATTCTCGTCCGCTCCGTATTTGACAGAACGCTTTTTGTCCTCGGTCGTGCGATAACATCAGCCGCACCCGCAGGTCTGATAATCTGGCTTTGCGCAAATCTGCCAATGGGAGATTCCACCATTTTAGGCACAGCTGCGGGATTTTTAGACCCCTTTGCACGGCTTATGGGATTGGACGGAATAATACTTATGGCGTTCATTCTGGGACTTCCCGCCAATGAAATAGTTATCCCCATAATGCTTATGGGCTATATGTGCACGGGAACGCTTACGGAAGTCACCGAACCCGCCGCACTGCTCTCCGTCCTCCGTGACAACGGCTGGACGCTGACCACAGCCCTCTGCACCATGCTTTTCTCCCTCTGCCACTTCCCCTGTGCCACCACACTTATGACCATAAAAAAAGAGTCGGGCAGCAGAAAATGGGCATTTGCCGCCTTCCTGCTCCCGACTGCTTTGGGGATAATTTTATGTATTGCCGTCGCTTCCGTCGGACGGCTCATTGCCTGATGTGATAGTCTGCGTAATCGCCGCAGGCAGACCGTTCACCGTTATCTCGGGGTCGTCAAGGTCGATAAGCAGACATCTCTTGCCGCCTACCAGCGCAGTTCTCACCAGGTCAACGGAATCTCTGCCGATATTCACGGTAATTCCGGGCATGGACAGCACCGTCTTTGTTTCCACCAGATTTGAAACGGTCAGGGGCGCATCTCCCACCGTTTCCTTGTAAACGGCAGACAGTCCCTCCAGACGTTCATCGCTGACGCCCGCTTCGGAAAGGATAGTTTTCAGGCGGTTATCGTCAATGACGGGCAGAGAGGTTTCGTCCTTGTTAAGCTCAACGGTTTCCATAAGCTTTTCGTTCACACGGGTGATGACATTATAGTCAAGCTCGTCCCCTGCAACGCTTGCCACCACCTGATGAAAACGCTCCTTTTCGCTTTCGCAGGACATAAGGAACTCACAGCCCAGTATCTCGGTAATAACGGAGATATTGGGCTTTTTCGGCGACTGAGTGTAATACATAACGTGGTTGACATCGGACGCTCTGTCGCTGAAAACGGGATAAAGAAAACCGTCGGAGGGAACACGGCTGATTATCTTTTCCGTGTTTGCCTTTTTGATGATGGTGTTGGTTTCATCGTCGAAAACAAGTCCGTCGGTGCCCGTATTTACGGGACAAATGGCGGCGATAACGAAGTTGTAGATGTTCTCGTTAATGTCCGCTTCTATCTCGGCATTCTTATTTTTCGTAAATACCGAATAGGAGCAGTGACCGATAAGCAAAGTGAACGCCTGCTCGTAAACTATCTTCTCCGCAATAGCTTCCAGCAGCTTGTCTGCGGACTCGTCGGTTTCCTCCAGCTTGCCCGAAACAAGGCTGTACAAAAGCTTCTGGGAACCGCCCTCCTCGTAGGAATCACGGGGGAACTCATACTCGGTCAGTGCCTTCCCAAGGCTGCCGCTGAGTACCTTTTTCAGCGTTTCCATAATAACGGAGGCTTCTTCTTCGGGGATAAGGGTGTACATTCTGTTGGACTTGCAGAGGATATTTCTCTCGTGGTCAACGAATGCGGAATACACCCTGTTGAGGGTGAAAAGTCCGCTTGACTCATTGAAATTCTTTTTAAGCTCGTTTATTTCTTTTTTGTTCATTTTGTGTTCCTTTCT
>JAEDOB010000326.1 GCA_016302225.1 Oscillospiraceae bacterium
CTTTATTCCCTGAACAGGTATAACCGTCCCGCTTATGTTTCGTCGGAGGAGTTTTTTGGGAAGGTTATGGGGGATTGACAAATTTTGTGTTCTGATATAAAATATAGGTAGGATACTTTGGAATTTCATAATGAAAAGTGTGATGTATAAATGAAAATATATACAATTATCGGCGGTGTAAACGGAGTCGGCAAAAGCAGTCTGACAGGCGTTTTGTCCGCAAAAAGCAATGATCTCGGCGTTATTATTGACACGGATAAAATAACCGCAAAACTTGGCGGTGACAAGCTCAAAGGCGGAAAAGCAGCGATTGAACGCATAGATCAAAGCCTTGAAATGGGCATTAACTTCACTCAGGAAACCACCCTGTCAGGCTCCCGAACACTGAAAACCATAAAAAAAGCTATTGACCGCAACTATTATATCAGGCTGTATTACATTGGCGTAAATTCCGCAGAGGAAAGCATAAAGCGCATTAAAAACCGTGTTGAAAAGGGCGGTCACAGCATACCCGATAATGACGTTATCCGCAGATACGAAAAGCGTTTTGATGACCTGCTGACCATACTCCCCTACTGCAACGAGGTCTATTTTTACGACAATGAAAACGGCTTTGTTGAAGCGGCGGAATATAAAAACGGTCAGCTTATCATAAAATGCGATGATGTCCCCCAATGGCTCGGCGAATTGAAAAAGCTCCTTTGAATTTTGTAGTATTAACATCTCCCCCAGACCGATGTAAAATAAAATCGGAAGGGGGAATTTTTATGGAAATTTCAAAGAAACAAATGGAGCTTATCCGTGACCTGAGAAGCGGAAAATTCCGCAGGATCAATCTGCTGGAAGGGTCTGTCCGTTCGGGAAAAACGTGGATAAGTCTGGTGCTATGGTGTATGATAGTCCTGAAAAGTCCGAAAAATGCGGCTATGCTCATGTCGGGGAAAACGCTGACGACGCTCAAAAGAAACGTCCTTGAACCGCTTACGGAGCTGGTGGGACGGAAAAATTTCAGCGGCTCTGCCGAATCCAAGGAGGGGCGGCTTTTCGGGCGGAAAATTTACTTTGAGGGCGCAAACGACGAATCGGCGGAAAGCAAGATAAGAGGAATGACGCTCTATGCCGCCTACTGCGACGAGCTGACGCTGTTCCCCGAGGAATTCTTTATGATGCTGCTTTCAAGGCTTTCGGTGGATGGCGCAACAGTTCTTGCCACCACCAATCCCGACTCACCGTCCCATTGGCTCATGCGGGATTATCTGGCAAGAAATGACAAGAACGCCCCTGAAATTTACCGCAGAAAGCTGACCATCGACGACAATCCGTTTCTCCCGAAAAAGTATGTGTCCGAGCTGAAAAAGGAGTACACGGGGCTGTTTTACAGGCGTTTTATCCTGGGGGAATGGTGCGCTGCGGAGGGTGCCGTTTACGGAGATTTTGCGGAATGTCCCGAAAAATTCATTATCGACGAGATAGACCCGTCGGAGATAATTTTTACCACCGTCGGCGTTGATTTCGGCGGAAACGGCTCCGCTCACGCCTTTGTGCTGACGGGATTTACCAAGGGATTTCGCAAGGCGATAACGCTGGACGAATATTACCGCAAGGAGATAATTTCTCCCGTGGCTCTGGAAAATGATTTCACGGAATTTATACGCAAATGCCGTTTGGTTTACCGTCTGACGGACGTTTACTGCGACAGTGCAGAACAGACACTTATCAAAGGTCTGAGAAACGCCGCAGAACGTGCAGGCTTGCCCGTTGAGATACACAATGCGAAAAAGGGTGCGATCTCCGAAAGAATTCGGCTTTACGATCTGATGATGTCAAGGGGACAGTACACTATTCTCCGAAAATGCACACACGTAATTGAAGCATTTTCCTCCGCACTTTGGGACGACAAAACGGGCAAACGCCTTGATAACGGCAGCACAAATATCGACAGCCTTGACGCACAGGAATATTCCACAGAGTATTTCGCAGATGACTTGACTAATGTGAGATTTAGTGGTACAATGTAATCGGAGCATTTCGCTCAATATGAAAAACGGAAATCACTGATTTGAACGGCATTTTCAAATAGGCTATAAAATGTATCTCCCAGCCTTCGGAGGGGAAATACAGCAGTCGGTATTTTCTTAGGGAAATACTGATTAATGGGTGCTCCCCCGCCGAAGGCGGGGGAACACCCACACCTCAATACATCACTCAAACAACAG
>JAEDOB010000327.1 GCA_016302225.1 Oscillospiraceae bacterium
CTATGTGCGAAATATGTAAAGAAGTAATGACTGTTGATGCCTTTTCAAATACTAAGGTTTATCTTGACTGTCTGAAATACATTCAGGCTTTAGTGGACAGCGGTGATTATAGATTTGAGTCAAAGGATTGTGACACGGATAAGGTTAGAGATGAAAACGGCTGTTGGGCAGATGATATTATTTTTCACACTATTAAATGTGCGAAATGCGGTCAGATATTCATTTGTTCGGCAAATACATACAGGGGAAGCGGAAACTTTAGAAAATGCTGAGATACAACTTCAGTATGTTTTGTTTTGCAAGCAGCGTGTGAAAGATTTGTCGGACATCAAATTCTCCGCTTTTCGTTGAAATAATGAAATCAGGATATGAATTGATGGGAGTGATTTATATAAAAACATTTGAACTGCAGCCTTTGCGTATTCATTCCGGCTGGACGATAAAGTATAATACGTTTTCCGAGTATGACCCGGGAAATGATAATCCCGAATACGCAGCAGAATTGTGCGAGGATTTACTTCAATTGGAAAATCAAAATCTGTTAATTGATTTGGGTTGGTATCCGGAATTTGATGTTAGCGGCAGTTACACTCTTCGTCTTGTTGATATTACGAATGAAAATCCTTTTGATTTCCCTCTTGAGCAATTTAAATCCAAATCAAAAAACGAAATAATTTGCAGAATAGAATATTGGACAAACTATGATTTTTTCAAGATGTATTTGCGATAAATTTGGTTTTTTATTTTGCCTGCGACGTATGATATAAGGAGGACATATTTATGAACAAAAATCTCACTATCCGTCCCGAGGAACACAAGGATTACAAGGACATCGTTTCCCTGATACTGCGTTCTTTTAGGGAAGGGACAGATTATTCCGATGGAACGGACATTATTGCATTGGTGGAGGAAATAAGGGATTCGGAGTTCTATATTCCCGAATTGTCCTTTGTTGCGGAATTGGACGGTATTATCGTGGGACACTTTTTGTTCTCGAAATTTCCGCTATCTCCCACGAAGGAAGGCGGACACGGCGGTGCGGCAGATACCGAAATAGTTATGCTGGCACCTGTATCCGTTCATGCGGACTATCTTCGCCGTGGAATCGGCTCGGCTATGCTGAAAATGGGCATTGAACGGGTCAAGGAGCATGGTTTCAAGGGCATAACCGTTGAGGGAAATTTCAGATTCTATAATAATGTTGGTTTTAGGACATCATCGGAATTTAACGTATTCCCCACCTGCGGCATTCCGATGAACGAACCTCGGTGTATGATGTGCATGGAAACATATGAAAGCTCGCTGGAGGGCATTGGCGGTTATATCGTTTATGATATGTATTATAATGCCTGATGCTATTTACGGCGTTTCCCTGCGGCATATTCCGACGGTGAAACGCCCTTGTATTTCTTGAACACCCGTGAAAAATACAAGCTGTCCTCAAAGCCCACAGATGCGGCTGTTTCTGAAACAGTAAGCTGTCCGCTGCGGAGAAGCTCCGAGGCTCGGTCTATGCGAAATCTCGCTAAATATTCCGACGGGGAAATGCCCATAGAACGGCGGAACGCCCGAAACAGCGTTGCTCGGCTGACACCTGTCGCTGCGGCTATGTCCTCGACAGAAATGTTCAGAGAATAGCTGCCGGATATGAACTGTCGGGCAGTTTCGGCGTAATCCGACTGCTGCCCCCCGGTCGCCGCCGAAGCTGCGGGGTGTTTCATCAGCAGGGCAAGCATAAGATAGAGCCGTCCCGTCATTTCGGTAATATCGGCGGCGGTGTGACCGTTGCAGCGGTATATCTCGGACATACGGTTTTTCAGCTCGTCCCCGAAATCGCAGCGGAGGACGGGCAGCTCACGGGTGAAGTCCGTCCGTGAGATGATATGCTCGGCATCGGCACCCGAAAAGCCTGTCCAGTAGTATTCCCAGGGGTCGTCGGCGTCGGCGGTGTAGCTGATAAGCGTTTCGGGGTAGATAAGGAAGGTGTCGCCCGCTTTCAGTTCAAAGCTGCCTGTCGGGGTGGAAAACACGCCCTTTCCCGAGGTGATATGGTGGATAAGATAGTGGTCACGGACGCCCTTTCCCCAGCTGTGAAGGCTCTCGCATTTTTCGTAGCCTGCGCTGTTGACGGTCAGGGAAAAGCCCTCCGTGCTGCCTGATTTGAAGGATAGTTTTTTGATTTTACTGTCCATTTTATGGGACACTTCCTTTTTG
>JAEDOB010000328.1 GCA_016302225.1 Oscillospiraceae bacterium
ACACTCACAAAACATATCTTTACACCGCAGATGATATATACGGCAAATGGGAAAAAACCACCATTGAAGGATTTTATCATGACTGTTCCCTGCTCTTTGACGATGACGGCAGAGTATTTATAGTTTACGGCAACAAGGAAATATGGCTGACAGAGCTTGATGATGACCTGTCCGCACCGAAAAAGAACGGCGTCCACAGAAAAATAGTATCCGACAAGGATAACCATATCTTGGGCTATGAAGGCTCACATTTTTACAAAATAAACGGAAGATATTATATTTTCTTTATTCATTCCCGTCCCGACCGATGGCTGCGCTGCGAAGCCTGCTTCTCAGCAGACAGCATTAACGGAGAATTTACAGGCGGCGATTGTCTTGAAGACACTATGGGATACTGCGGTCAGGGAGTTGCACAGGGCGGTATTGTCGATACTCCCGACGGCAAATGGTATGCCATTCTTTTTCAAGACAGAGGTGCTGTGGGCAGGATACCTGTCCTAATTCCTGTTTCATGGGATAATGGCAGACCGATCTTCGGGAATAACGGAAAGATACCCCAAAGCTTTGAGATAACATCTTCAAGAACGGAATATAATTATGCTCCGCTCACTTCATCGGACGATTTTAAAGGTGACGCCATAAAGTCCTGCTGGCAGTTTAATCACGAACCCGACAATAAATTCTATGTCTTTGACCGTCAAAATGGATATTACAGAATAATTTCGGGTAAGGTTGTCAACAATATTTTACAGGCAAAAAACACTCTAACTCAGCGTATGACATTCCCACGCTGCACTGCAACAGTTACTATCGACATAAAAGGGCTGAAGGATGGCGATATTTCGGGAATATGCGCATTACAGGGCTGCTTTGCATGGATAGGTGCGGCTGTGAGGGACGGAAAAAAATACATTGAGATAAATTCTATGGGCGAGGACGGAACTGTTTCAATAAAACGCATCCCGCTGCACGACCACATCCTGACTGTGGGAATATCTGCCGATTTTGAGAATATGAAAGACGAGGCAGTGCTTTTCTATGTTGAAAACGGCGAAAGAAAGCAGCTTGGCGGCACACATAAATTATTCTTTAAGCTTGATCATTTTACAGGCTGCAGAGTTGGGCTATTTATGTACTCAACCGAATCTGCAGGAGGACATGCTGATTTTTCAGATTTCAGAATAAACGGTCTCAGAGATTTTTAATTGGAACGCAAAAAGCCGACACCATCGTGCCGGCTTTTTTTGAATTTTGAAAATCTAAGAAAACGCTGATTAATTCGGCAATTTTCCTTTTCTTGTTACCTGAGTGACCTATCTAGGCGGGGGAACACCCATTAATCATTATTTCCCTAAAGGAAATCCGAATTATTTCATAAAAACAAATTCTGTCAGCTCGAAAAGGCTTCTGTCCTTGAAATAATCTGCTGTCCAGCCATGATAATCTGTTGATATCTTAAAATATACTGCATGCCTTCCCATAACAGCTTTGACAACAGCCTTTACAACGCCGCTGTCCTGACCGATATCACATACTCCGATCTCCTCGTCATCGGCAAAAATGTGCAAATGACAATTGCAGCCTGTTCCGTTGATCTTTGCCGCAAATTCCATTGTTTTGCTGGAGAAGTCATCTCCGAAATCATAATATTTGTAGCCAATAACATCACCGTCGTGAATGTTGATTATTGCCCGTTCAAATACATTTCTTTCGGTAATGAACGCCTTGCCTTTCAGAACACAAGCAATATCCGCAGGTGTTATTTCATATGGATTTAAACTATCCGCAAATCCCAGAGATGTCATTTCAACAGGCGGGATAGTACCATCGGGAAGTATTTCGATCTTTTCAACGCAGCCGCGCCTTGACATAATTGTACCGTTTGTCATTCTGTGATAGAAAACATACCACTGACCGTTTATGCAGGCAACAGAGCCATGATCGTTCCCGCCGGGATAATCTTCTCCGCTGTCAATAATATATCCCCTGTAGGTGTATGGTCCTGTGGGACTGTCGGAAGTTGCATATGCAAGTCTGCTGCAATGCTTCGGGGAGTATATCATGTAATATGTTCCGTTTATTTTTCTGGGAGAGCAGGCTTCAAAGAAAAGAGAATCCTCTTCGCTGAAATTGCCTTTCTCGGTAGGCTCACAGGGAATAAAATGCTCTATGCAGGTATTATCCAGCACTTCGTACATATTGTCGC
>JAEDOB010000329.1 GCA_016302225.1 Oscillospiraceae bacterium
TACCAATTTTGAAATTCTTGAAATTATGAAAAACGCGGGATTTTGATTTTTAGGAGGTTATTTTTATGGCAGCTAATTACACACGACTTGACAGCAACGGTTTACTTTTTCTTTTACAGCAGCTTAAAACTAAAATATCGGCGGCGAAAACGGCTGTGACATCGGGTTCGGCAAACGGCACTGTTTCTGTGGACGGCTCGGACGTGGCGGTCAAGGGTCTTAAAAGCGCCGCTTACAAGGACGTTTCAGCTTCGGTGGCGTCGGGCAATGGAGACCCTGTTGCTTCGGGGGCGGTTTATTCCTTTGTTACAAGCGCTATTGCCGGCATTGAGCATTTTTCCGCTCAGATAGTGAGTGAACTTCCCTCGGCGGGCAAGAGCAATGTGCTGTATCTTGTGGCGAAAGCTTCGGCGGCAGGCGGCAACGGGTATGACGAATATCTGTACATAAGCAATGCCTGGGAGCTTATCGGCAGCACCGACATTGACCTTTCGGGATATGTTCAGGCAAGCGAAATGCACGCTATCACTAACACGGAGATAACAAATATTGTTGACCAGGTATGGAGCTGATGAATTATGTTTGATTTTTTGGATAAAACAGGTCTTGAAACGGTTCTTGAAGAGGTTAAAAAGCAGGATCAGGTTATTCTTACTCAGGCTCAGAATTATGCCAGCGGTCAGGTCGCTGTTGCCAGGCAGGGCATAGATAAGAGCATCGAAAACCTTACTATATCAACTAAATCACAAATTGACGGCGCTTTTAACGGGGCTAAATCATATGCCGAATATTTATGTGAAACAAAAAGGAAAGTATTTTATGCGGAATGTTCCGCTGCGAGAGATGTTGTAGATAAGGTCGTTGACTGCGAGGGCTTTGCTTTGGAAACGGGCGCAATAATCGCTGTACGCTTCACTGACACGTCTTCGGCAAGTCCCACATCGGGAAATATTACGCTGAATATTAACGATACGGGGGCAAAAAATATTGTCCCCAAAGGCAGCAATTCCGTTTACACCTACAGCTGGGCGTGGGCGTTCTGCAATAATCAAACGTGGTTATTTGTATACAACGGCACATATTTCGTTTGCATAAATCAGGATAACAATTCCACATACACGCCTATGTCGCTGGGATTTGGTTATGGCACCTGTTCTACTGTCGAGGCTACAGCCGCAAAGGTCGCTTCGCTGACATCATATGCGCTTGTCAAAAACGGTATGGTTTCGGTCAAATTCAGCTATGCGGTGCCTGCAAACTCAACGCTGAACATTAACAGCAGGGGTGCAAAGAATATTTTTTACCGTGGTGCGAAAATTGCGGCGGGAGTTATAAATGCAGGCGATATTGCCACATTCGTTTATGACGGAACTCAGTATCAGCTGATTTCGGTTGATGCAGATTATGCTCGCAAAACTGATTTACCTTCAGCTCTTCCTGCAAATGGTGGTAATGCGGACACTGTTGACGGGCTGCACGCCGATGATTTTTTCCTGAAGGGCAGTCAGGTACAGTTTGTTCCCTATAATATGAAGTATTATGCGCTGAATGATAAGATATGCCTGTTCTCGGACAACGATGACACAGCTAAAGCGATTTATTTTATCAATAATTCTTCAAGCAACATAATAGTATGCGTGTTGGCTTCCGCGGCGGCTGAGGGTCCCGTTTGTCAGTATGGTTACGGCACCGGCACATATCCCGAGATGCAGAACACGGGAGAAGGCAGAGAATGGTTTACGGTAGAGTCAATCCCCGCATATCCTGTTATTTTTGCAATGGAAGTACCGCCGGGAAAGCTTGGCTATTTCGGATTTTATTTTACTTCGGCTTCCGCATATGTGACTGTGCACGATATAAGATGTCCGTATTTCAATTTCTTTTAAAAATTTGGGGGTGAATTTATGATTTTGTATAATAACAAGCATTTTGCGGCAAGGTCTGACCACCCGAATGATGACTGGGTGGGTAATGCCGATTATGTTATTCCCGACGGTTCGGAACTTGCGGAGAAAATCCTTCGGCTCTATCCGAATTTTGAGATAGTGACCGACGGGGGTGGTGATCTGATCGATGTGTCCGAGACCGAGCCTGCGCCCATTCCGCCTGAGCCGCCAACTGACCACGAAAGGCTTGAAGCCCTTGAGGCGGCGTTTATGGAGTTCGTGTCGGAGGTGATATGATGGTCAGATTTTATGTT
>JAEDOB010000055.1 GCA_016302225.1 Oscillospiraceae bacterium
TATCATAAGAAACAGAGAAAAGACCATAGACATTATCTGAGTTGCGGCTCGGATAGTGTCTTTTTGTTTTGGAGGATCCCGTACTGCAAGCATCTGAAAAAGCAATCAAAGAGAGGTAAGTATTATGAACAAAAAAATTATTTCCGCACTTCTGGCAGCTGTTCTGTCGGTATCAATAGCCGGATGTTCCGATGAAAGCAGCAATGCAGGAGTAGGTGGACTGAAAAATGCCGAAGCAGCTGACAAGTTATCCGATGATGAAGCAGCTATTTGGGTAACGGGAGATGATTATCCCCTTACAGTTCGTGATTTTCTGAAATATGAAACGACAATTGAAAGTAAGCCCGAAAAGGTCGCCGTTATGTCGGGTACACCGCTTAATATCTGGTACGATCTCGGCGGAAAGTCTGTATGCACCTCCGATGTCAGCGGCAATATACGTCTGACCGAAGGGTATGAGGAGGAGATAAAAGCTCTCCCGCAGATAGGTCCCGTTTACTCTGTTGATATGGAATCGGTCATAGCGCAGGAACCCGACCTTATTATCGCACAGGTCGGAACTCAGTCCACACAGGGCGCAAAGCTGCGTGAAATGGGCTATAACGTTATACAGACCCACATAAGAGGTTATGACGATGTGGTTGATACATACCGTGCTTTCGGCAAGCTTCTCGGTCAGGACGAACTTGCAGAGCAGCGTATTTCCAAGCTGGAAAACGGTAAAAAAGAGATAACGGACAAGCTGCCCGATGATGATATTTCTGTAGTTATCCTCTATGTTACATCAAAATCTTTGGCAGTGAAGCTTGATAACAGTATTGCGGGAGATATAGCAAAGATACTTGAGCTTGACAACATTGCCTCCGATCTTCCGCCAGATACGATAGGCTCCGAAACAACGCCACTTGATATTGAGTATATCGTTGAGAAAGACCCCGATTATGTTCTGGTAACAACTATGATATCAAGCAACGAGGAAGCAAGAAAAACAGTTGAAGAGCAGTTTGCTTCAAACCCGGCGTGGAGCTCCGTAAATGCGGTAAACGAGGGAAAGGTCATATATCTGCCCCAGGAATATTATCTTTACAATGCAGGTCCCTATTATGTTGATGCAATAAAATATATGGCTCAGAGCATTTACCCCGAAATTTACGGAGAAGCGGAAGTGTTTGACTGATGGAAAAAACAGCGTTCAAAGATACTGCGGCATTTAAGGCAATGGTGCTTGTGATTCTTGTAGCAGCGGTCATTGCCTCATTTATACTTGGAAATGTTATCGGAACAATGGATATTTCCGTTTCCGACATAATCGACACTATTGCAGGCGATCACACGGGAACGAACAATAAGGTCATATGGAACATAAGGCTGCCGAGAATGATACTGGCGGCTCTTGTTGGAATAAATCTTGCTTTGGCAGGCTCTATTTTGCAGGGGGTAATGAAAAATCCTCTTGCCGACCCGTCCATTATCGGAATAAGCAGCGGCGCGGGACTTTTCGGAATAATGATACTCGTTGTATTTCCGCAGTGGCAGAATCTCGTACCCATAGCGGGATTTGCAGGAGCAATGCTTGCGGCGGCGATAATATATATCCTTGCTTGGAAGGGCGGTATAGACCCCACAAGGATAGTTCTTTCGGGCGTTGCGGTGTCCGAACTTTTCGGCGCAGGAATTTCGGCAATACTTGTATTTTTCAGCGACAGAGTTCACGGTGCGCTGACATTTATGAACGGCAGCCTTTCTTCACGAAGCTGGGGCGAGGTACATACCATTCTGCCTTACACTATTATCGGACTAATACTTGCAGTCCTGTTTTCAGACAAGCTGAATATACTTGTGCTTGGCGATGATACGGCGAGAGGGCTTGGTCTGAACGTAGAGCTTACAAGGCTTGCGTTTACGGCTCTGGCAGCACTGCTTGCGGCTTCTGCGGTAAGTGTTGTGGGACTGCTTGGATTTGTGGGTCTTATTGTTCCACACAGCATAAGGCTGATCCTCGGAAATAATTATAAAATAATGTTCCCTGCAACGGCACTTCTGGGAGCGGCACTGGTAATGCTGAGCGACACCTTTGCAAGGACAGTTCTCAGTCCTACGGAAATTCCTGTGGGAATAGTAATGGCAGTAATGGGAGTTCCGTTCTTCCTCTATCTGCTGAGAAAGTAGGCGCTTATGTACAAGGTGATATTATCGGTAAGAGATCTATGCGCAGGATATAAGAACCGCCGCATACTTGACGGGATAAATCTTGATATTCACAGAGGCAAGGTGTATTCCATAATAGGCCCCAACGGCTGCGGAAAGACTACTCTTATAAGGGCGATGAGCCGTAATCTTCGCCCCGAAAGCGGCAAAGTCCTTCTTGACGGAAACGATATTTTCCGAACGAACACAAAGCTTGTTGCGCAGAAAATGGCAATACTTGGTCAGACTGATACAAGTATGAGCGACATAACGGTAAAAACTCTTGTGGAATACGGCAGATATGCTCACAAAAAGTGGTGGGCAGGGTCAGACGGTGAGGACACAAAGATAGTTGACTGGGCTATTGAGCGAACGGGAATGAAAAAGCTTCAAAACAGGAAGATCAATGCTCTTTCGGGCGGAGAGCGGCAGCGTGCCCGTATTGCTATGGCAATTGCTCAGAAACCCGAGATAATGCTGCTTGACGAGCCGACCACATATCTTGATATTTCACATCAGCTTGAGATAATGGAGCTTGTTTCGGCACTCAACCGTGAAGAGGGCATAACCGTTGTAATGGTGCTGCACGATATGAATCACGCAGCGAGATACTCCGACAAGCTTATACTTCTGAATGACAGCAAAATACATACAATAGGCAGTCCGCAGGAGCTGTTTGATAACGGTGAACTGGAAAAGGTGTTCAATGTGGACGCTGAAATTCTTTCGGACAGCGAGGACAACTCGTCTGTATTCTATGCAAAGAGGGTGAAACAATGAAATTTACATTTATAACCGTATCTGCTCCGTCCGTAAAATGTCTGATGAAAGCGGTAAAGGAAATATCACGAATTGAGCCTAATATACTTGATCTGCGCTTATACTATGCAGTTTCCGAGTACAGCAGGGAAAAGACCGAAAAGCTTATTGACGATATAAAGACGTCCGATATGGTTTTTGTTGACCTTATGGGAAGTCCGGTGGATATTGTAAAAGCTGTTTACAAGGGACTTGAAGAATGTAAGGGCAACGTTATTCCATACGGAAATTCAGCAAGGGAATATCTGAGACTGGGCAGCTTTTCGGCGGCGTCAATGAGATCCTCGGGCGGAAAAAAGCCCGATATGGCGGCAATGAAGAAAATGCAGTCTATGGCTGAAGCAATGGGAAAGATAATGCCGGGCAAAATGCGAGATATGCGTAACTATTTGCTGATATGCAAGTATTTCTATGTTGCGGATTATCCCAACATTCTCAATATGCTGTACCTTATACTCCGTGATTACGGCGGAGCAAAGCATCTGCCCAAGCCTTCCGAGCCGAGAGAAGTTCCTGCTGCGGCGGTATGCAGACCAAAGGATATGAAGTATTACGGCAGCTTTGCCGAGTTTGAGAAGGATTTTTCCTTTGACCCGAACAAGCCTGTTATAGCACTGCTTTATTACGGTCACATTTATCCTATGGATTATTCGGGTGCAGTTTCGGTAATAGCGGAGCGTATGCAGGAAAGTGCCAACGTCCTGCCCGTGGCGGTTTCCGGTTCGGACAGCCTTAACGACGGAAGTCTGAAAAAGCTTTTGACATATTTTTTGCCCCGAAAGCCCGAGATAATACTGAATTTTATGTCGTTCAGACTTAGCGCAGGACCTATGGGCGGAAATATTTCGGCAGGAACAAATATGCTGAAAGAGCTTAATGTTCCCTATCTGCACCCGTTCTTTATGTCAAGGCGTACCGAAAAGGAATGGAACGAGTCTGTACAGGGCAATACTCCGTCGGAAACGCTTATTTCGGTAATGCTGCCGGAGCAGGACGGGGCGACGGTCACAATGCCGGTCGGCGCAAAAACCGAGCCTGCATACAATGAGGAATTTGATGTTACCACAGATGAGATAAAAATTATTGACGAGCGACTTGAAACCCTTACACAGCGCACGGAAAAGTTTATTTCTCTAAGGCAAAAGAAAAATTCGCAGAAAAAAGTGGCTGTTATCTGCTACAATTATCCGCCGGGAGAGGCAAATGTTTTCGGCGGAGCATTCCTCGATACTTTTCAGTCCGTTTCGGCAATACTTGCTCTGCTTAAAGAAAACGGATATGATACCGAGAATATTTCCGCAGAAAAGCTGATGTCGGACTTTATAAACGGCGGACTTGTGAACACGGGAAAATACGTTGAAAGCGAAAGAATGCTTACCTACCCTCAGTCGGATTATAAAAAATTTCTCGGCAGTTTCCCAGACAAAAATGCGGTCATTGACGCATGGGGAGAGCCGGGCGGCGATATAATGACGGACGAAAAGGGCGATTTTCTTATTCCTGCGGCGATGTACGGCAATGTGCTGGTGGGAATACAGCCGTCAAGAGGTGTTCACGAGGATCGGGACAAGCTGTATCACGATAAATCTATTCCGCCGCATCATCAGTACATTGCATTTTACAAATACCTGCACGATAAATTCGGCGCAGACGCTGTTATTCACGTCGGAACTCACGGAACGCTTGAATTTCTCAAAGGCAAGGAATCCGGCATGAGCGGTCTGTGTTATCCCGATATGCTTATAGGCGATATTCCCCATTTTTATCTTTATTACTGCGGAAATCCTTCGGAGGCGACTATTGCAAAGCGGCGTTCTCATGCGGCTCTGGTGGGATATCAGCCGCCTGTGTTCATACAAAGCGGACTTTACGGCGAATATGCCGAGCTTTCCGCAATGCTTGACGATTATCATCATCAGCTTGCATTTTCGGAAAGTGCTGCCTGTGAGGTGAAGCAGAATATTTCCGCACTTGCCCAAAAGCTGAATATGCCTGCGGATATGGAAGAGCTTGAATCAGAGCTTTACAGACTTAACAGCTCTCTTATTCCAAAAGGACTTCATATTTTCGGGCAGAATTATTCCGATGAAGAGGCGCATTGCTATGTCCGTGAGCTGCTTAAAAAGCCCCATGATGATATTACTTCGCTGAACGAAATTGCCGCAGCCGAACTTGGAGAAGACCTCTCGGAAGCGGAGGAAAAGGGCGGTGAAAAGCTGCGTGAGATTAACCTTTTGGCGGAGATTTACTTTGACAGATATTTTGAGGCTGGATCTGTTCCCGAAAATCTGCGTAAAACTATTGATTACGGACGGAAAAAATATAACGAGATAATGCACAACGCCGAAAAGGATCAGCTTCTGAACGCTCTTTCGGGAGGGTATATCCCTGCAAAGCCTGCGGGAGATATTTACCGCAGCCCCGAGGTGCTTCCAACAGGATATAATTTATATCAGTTCGATCAGCGTTTTGTGCCCACGCTTACAGCATATCAGCGAGGTGCAAGGGCAGCCGAAAACACTATAAAAACCTATTACAGCGAGTATGGCTGTTATCCAAACTCGACAGCGGTAATTCTGTGGGGACTTGAAACCTCCCGAACTCAGGGCGAAACAATAGGTCAGATAATGGCGTATCTTGGTGCAAGGCTTGCAAAAGGCAATTCCCCGTGGAATCCGAAATATGAGCTTATCCCTATTGAGGAGCTTGGCAGACCACGTATTGATGTTACAATAAACATCTGCGGATTTTTCCGTGATCTTTTCCCGAATATAATTGATAATCTGGACGACCTGCTTCATCTTGTAAGTGAAGCTGATGAAACTTCCGAACAGAATTTTATGAAAGCAAATTCGGAGAAGATATATCATTATCTTTTGGACAGAGGTTATGACGAGGAAGAAGCGGAAAGCCTTTCCGTAACAAGAATTTTCGGTCCCCGTGAGGGAGAATACGGTACGGGTATTACCTCTATCATCGAAACAAAAGCCTGGGAAAAAGAAGAGCAGATAGGAAGTCAGTTCTTATCTTCGCTGCATTATGCTTACAACCGAAAAATTCGGGGCGGCGATATTGATGATCTGTACGAACAAAATCTGAAAAGCGTGGAAATAGTATCTCAGGTCCGTGACAACAACGAATATGAGATAACCGACCTTGACCATTATTATGAATTTTTCGGCGGACTTGCAAAATCCGTTGAAATGGTAAAGGGCAAAAAGGCGGTAATGCTTGTTACCGACACCACGGGAGCGGTTCCTGTTACGGAATCCGCAGAAAAGGGTGTGGCAAAGGGGATACGCACAAGGGTGCTGAATCCTAAATGGATTGACGGAATGTTGGCGCATAAATATCACGGCGCACAGAAAATTGCCGAGCGATTTGAGAATGTTATGGGTCTTGCCGCAACTACGGGCGCTGTGGAGCAGTGGGTCTATAACGACCTTTGTGCAAAATATGCACAGGACGAGGAAATGCGCCGCCGTATGGCTGAAAACAATCCCTATGCATATATGGACATTCTGGAACAGATGGAGGAATACAGCCGCAGAGGCTACTGGAATGCCACCGAAGAACAGCTTGAAGCTATACGGCGTGCTTATCTTGAAACGGAAAACAGGATCGAGGGTGAAAACTGATGAGTAAAAAAGCATATTTCCCGTTTACTGCAATAGTCGGACAGGAAAAAATGAAGCGTGCGCTGATACTTAATCTTATAAATCCTGCGCTGGGCGGAGTTCTGATAAAGGGCGAAAAGGGAACGGCAAAGTCAACGGCTGTAAGAGCGCTTACGGAAGTGCTTCCCGAGCGCAGAGAGGTACAAGGCTGCCCGTTTTCCTGCGACCCGGACGACAACAGCTGCCAATGCGACAGCTGCCGCAGCAAAGCTGAGCTTACAGCGGTAACAAGTCGTATGAGAGTGGTTGACCTGCCCGTCAGCGCTACGGAGGACAGAGTTGTTGGAACTCTTGACATTGAAAAAGCTCTTACCACAGGCGAAAAGCATTTTGAGCCGGGCATACTTGCAGATGCTAACCGCAATATTCTTTATATTGACGAGATAAATCTGCTTGATGACCACGTTGTTGACGTTATACTTGATTCGGCGGCTATGGGAGTAAATACCGTAGAGCGTGAGGGAGTTTCATTCAGCCACCCTGCGAAATTCGTGCTTGTGGGTACGATGAATCCCGAGGAGGGAGATCTTCGTCCGCAGCTTCTTGACAGATTCGGACTTGTGGTTGACGTTTGCGGAGAAAAAGATATACAAATGCGCACCGAGGTGGTCAAGCGGTATCTTGAATATGAGCAGGCTCCCGAAGCGTTTCTTGAAAAATGGAGACCCGAGCAGGAAAAACTATGTCTCAAAATAAATGAAGCACGAAAACTGCTGAACAGAGTTTCATATTCCGATGATATACTGCGGTTAGCGGCAGAAATATCCATATCCCTCGGTGTTGACGGACACAGGGCGGATATATCTATGATAAAAACCGCATGCACAAATGCGGCTTACGAGGGAAGAAACGCTGTTTCAAAGGAAGATATGAAGCTTGCGGCGGAGCTTGTTCTTCCCCACAGAATGCGGCGCAAGCCCTTTGAGGAGCAGCGAATGGATATTGATTCCGTTTATGAAATGATAGAAAGCAGTGAGGGAATATGAGATTTGGTTTTCCATTTCCATTCACAGCTATTGTGGGTCAGAATAGGCTGAAACTGGCTCTTATTCTGAACTCCGTGAATCCTGCCATAGGCGGTGTGCTTATTTCGGGTGAAAAGGGGACAGCGAAATCAACGGCTGTTCGTGGCCTTGCTTCTGCAACGGGACGCAAGGTGATTGAAATTCCGCTCAATGTTACCGAGGACAGGCTTGTGGGTACTCTTGATCTGTCCGAAGCGGTGAACGGCGGAGAAAGACGCTTTGAAAAGGGTATTCTGTACGATGCGGACGGAAATTTTCTCTATGTTGACGAAATAAATCTTCTGGGAACGCACATTGCGGATATTCTGACGGAAGTTATTTCCGCAGGAGAAAATGTTGTACGGCGTGACGGAATATCATACAGTCACCCATGCCGCTGTATCCCCATAGGAACAATGAATCCCGAGGAGGGGCAGCTTCGTCCCCAGCTTCTCGATAAATTCGGGCTGTTTGTGAATGTGCAGGGTGAAAATGATGTTGAAGCACGCACGGAGATAATCCGCCGCAGGCTTGAGTATGAAAATGCTACCGAGCAGTTCTGCCGCAAATATAAAGCGGAGGAGCAGCAGCTTGCGGAGCGTATTTCGGAAGCGGCAGAGAGATTGAAAAAAATTTCCGTTACGGAAGAAATATTGCAGTTTATTGCCCTTACTGCCGATAAAGCCTGCTGCGAGGGCAATCGCTGCGAAATAATACTGACGGAAACGGCAAAGGCACTTTGTGCGTGGCACTGCGGCGAAATTGTCAGCGAAAATGATGTTTCAGAAGCGGCTAAAATGGTACTGCCCCACAGAATGAGAACCCCTCAGACAGCGGAACCCGTTTCGGAACAGGAAAATCAGCCCGATTTCGGCGAGGATAATTCTACGGAAAATGCGGGGGAGGAACATCAGACCGATATTTCACAGAATGATACTGCGCAGGAGAATAATTCGGCAAATACGCATGAACAAACGGAAACATCGGACGGAGAGATACCATTGTCCGCCGAAGGAATAAAGTCTGCCGCAGGAAAAAACGGCGGCAGCGGCAAGCGGAGCAAAACAGTATCGAACGAAAACAGCGGCAGATATGTGCGAAGTACAGTTCCCCACGGAAAGTGCCGAGATATTGCACTGATACCTACACTGTGCTGTGCAGCTCTTAATCAGCGGTCAAGAACTCCGCCAAGCGGTATGAAGCTGGCTGTGAAAAGCTCCGATTTCCGGCAGAAAATACGGGAAAAACGCACAGGTGCGACCATACTTTTTGTTGTGGACGCAAGCGGCTCAATGGGAGCAAAGCGGCGAATGAGAGCAGTCAAGAGTGCTGTGCGGGGACTTTTGTCCGAAGCGTACCAAAAACGTGACCGTGTTGGCGTTGTGGCATTCAGAGGTGACGGTGCCCGTACTTTGCTCAGCATAACGGGAAGTCCGGAGCTTGCAAGGAAATGTATGGATGAACTTCCAACAGGCGGAAAAACCCCTTTGGCGGCAGGAATCGCTCAGGCGTATGCGCTTCTCCGTGCGGAACGGATACGAACTCCCGACGCACTTCAATATCTTATACTTATTTCCGACGGCAAAGCGAACATTCCTTTGCATACAAACGACCCGTTGGGGGATGCACTTACTGCGGCGGAACAGGTAAATCATTCGGGAGCAGGTGCAATGGTGCTTGACACTGAAAACGGCTATATAAAATTTGGCTTTGCTAAGCAGATAGCCGAGTGTATGGGAGCGGAATACATCAGGCTTGACGATGTAACAGGCTCTGCTGTGGAAGAAAATGTCCGCAGCTTTGTAAATAACGAATGACAGCCAAAAGGCTTTCATAAAACAATTGGAGGAAAATAAAATGAAAAAGGTAATTTTAACTATTGCAGCAATTTCAGCGGTAATGTCTTTGGTAGCTTGTGCCGGAGATAACGGCAGCACTCAGACAACGGCAGAAAGCACAACAGCAGTACAAAGTGAAGCCGCTCAGACAGCGGGACAGCAGGACAGCGCAGGCGGAGTTTCCGTATTTGCAGAAGAAAACGGTGTTCTTACTTATCTTGATACGGAACATTCACCCTTTGAGGGAGCAGGTCTGAAGATAACCGCAGACAAGTCCGCAAAGACAGTAAATTTTGTAAAGACCGACCTTGAGGGCAACGAAACGGTGGAATACTATACATTTGATTATAACAGCAATACGGTTGAGCAGTATTACTATGTTTCCATGATGGGCACAGGTTTTTACTATACTTACGACCTGAACGCAGGAGAAATTGTTAAGATTGAAGACATTGACCACAATGATTCAACTCAGAGCACAAAGGACAGTGGAAGATACGACAGCGCTAACGACAGGCTCAAGGGAGATGTTGCATCGCTTGAAGCTTATTTTACCGAGCAGTATGGTATATCCATTTCGGATATGGTAAACAGCTGACTGTAAGGATACTGTTAGGGTAACAAAAGTATATCCGCAGCGTTAAAATGCTGCGGATATATTGAACGGTAATCTGTCTACTCAAAAAATAAAAATATCTGAAAGAAGATAAATTATGACCCTTCAGCAAATGAAATACATAATTGCAATAGTCAGATGCGGCTCCATTACCGAAGCGGCAAAGCAGCTGTACATATCTCAGCCAAGTCTGTCAAATGCCGTCAAGGATATTGAAAATGAGATAGGCATAGAAATATTTCAGCGCTCCGCAAAAGGCATCACTCTGACCACAGACGGCTCGGAATTTCTCTCATATGCAAGGCAGGTGGTGGAACAGGCGGAGCTTA
>JAEDOB010000330.1 GCA_016302225.1 Oscillospiraceae bacterium
GAGAACAGCTATGACAAATTTTGATGATCTTCTCGCCGAACAGATGAAGGACGAGGAATTCCGCAGGGAATATGAAGCCTTGGAGCCCGAATTTACCATTATGCAAGCTATGATAGATGCCCGAAATTCCAAAGGGCTGACACAGAAGGAGCTTTCTGTTCGCTCCGGCATTGCACAGGGAGATATAAGCAAGCTGGAAAACGGAAACGCCAATCCTTCTCTCAGGACACTTCAAAGGCTTGCTGCGGCAATGGGCAAAAAATTAAAGATAGAATTTATCTGATGTATCACAGCAATGCCAATATCAAAGCATTGCTGTGATTTTTTCGGAGCGATATGTGCTTGTTTGGTGCTCCATTGAACTCACCGCTAAAAAGTGCGTGTCTGCGGGACGGGGAACCCGTCCCCTACAATATATAGTCAGTTATGCACATTAAATTCAACTCTCAACTTTCATCACTCAACACTAAGGAAACACTGAATAAATAAACAACTTCATTTTTGTTGCCTAAGTGACGTATCTAGGTGGGTGTTCCCCCGCCTTCGGCGGGGGAACACCCATTAATCAGTATTTCCCTAAAAACTCCACTCTCCACTTTTCACATTAATTTCAGATTTTCACATTAACATTAATCGTTGACATTTCAAACGGATAAGTGTATAATTATCATAGATGGGGTATCTCATAAACGAAAGGAAATATTGCTATGGACGATATGAATAACAGGCTCCCCGAGGAAAATCCTCAGCCCGAAAACGGTTCGGCGTCTGACACAACTGACAACAGAACTGAAAACTGTTCGGTGGAAATTCCCCCCGCAGGGAATATCCCAAACGAAAATAATGCGGCGGAAGAAATTCCCGAGGAGAAAAAATACAATCCTTACGGGGAACAGTCTTTTTATGTTCCTCCCCAGCCGCCAAACTATCAGCCAAACGGGAATGTGTACTATCAAAACGGCTATCCGCAGACACCCCCGCCCAACCCGCAGAGATACAATGTTCCGTCAAGCTTTAGCCACGGGACTATCCCGACCAATAATTTTAACGGAAACCCTCCCCCAAGCGGCGGACAGACACCCCCGCCCTACGGTCAGCAGCCGCCTGTGTACGGACAGCCGCAGTACGGACAGCAAACGCCTCCCCCGCAGTACGCTCGGCAGACGCCTCCCCCGCCTCAGTACGGTCAGCCTACGCCCCCGCAGTACATAAATCCGCAGCAGAGATATAACGGAAATATCCCGCCGTATAACGGTGCGCCCAATTCCGTTCCGCCCTATATGGCAGACGGCGCAAACGTGAAAAAGGGCAATGCGGGAGTGCTTATTGCGGTCATTTCCGCAGCTGTTGTGCTTCTGGTGGTCATCGGCATACTTATGTCACTTTCCGTCAAGGACGATGTAAATGATGACAAAGACAGCGTTTCGGTAAGTGCGGACGCAGATACAAAGAAGCCGTCAAACAGCAAGGATAAGCCCTCCGACTCCATTGTCGTAAATATCGAGGTAAAGGATAAGCCCAAGCTGGAGGATAACTATTATCAGGCGGACGGCGTGCGGCTCACTACCGAGGGCGTTGCGAAAATGGTTTCTCCGTCGGTCTGCGAGATAATCTGCTACGGCGAGGGAAATCTTGCGCCTGTTTCAAAGGGCTCGGGAATCGTCATTTCCGAGGACGGCTATATTATCACCAACGCTCATGTTGTGGAGGACGCAAATGGCGTTAAGGTCGCATTCACCGACGGCACCGAGTATAAGGCGGAGCTTGTGGGCAAGGATTCCAAGACCGACCTTGCGGTTATAAAGATAGAGGCTGAGGGGCTTGTTCCCGCCGAGCTGGGCAATTCCGACCAGATGGAGCTGGGCGAGCAGGTGGTCACTATCGGTAATCCGGGAAATCTTTCGGGAACCATCACCGTAGGCTATGTTTCGGGACTTCACCGCAAGGTGCGTACCGATTCCAGTCAGTACCTGATGAGCTGTATTCAGACGGACGCTGCCGTAAACCCCGGAAATTCGGGCGGTGCTCTGGTGAATATGTACGGTCAGGTGGTCGGCGTCGTGTCCTCAAAATATGTTGTGACAGGTTACGAGGGACTTGGCTTCGCAATTGAAATGAACGAGGCAAAGCCCATTATCGAGGATATTATCTCCAAGGGCTATATCAGCGGCAGACTGCGCATAGG
>JAEDOB010000001.1 GCA_016302225.1 Oscillospiraceae bacterium
GAAGCGCTTGCTTCAATTGCCGCTGTGTCAAAGGTCGAAATATACACAAAGCCTGCTGCGGACGAGTACGGAACGCACTATGTAATAGAAGGCACCGAAGAAAAGCTTTGCGAAAAGGCGGGCTGTGCCGACGGTACAACAATAGTTGTCAGAGATATTTTCTACAATGTTCCCGCACGTCTGAAATTTCTGAAAAAGGACGTTTCCGAGGGAAATTCCATTGCGAATATTATTGAGAAAATTGCTCTGTCACACCCCGATATTTCCTTTAAATTTATTCGTGACGGCAAGGCGGAATTTTACACGTCGGGGGACGGTGATATTTTTTCCACCGTTTACACTGTTTTCGGGAAACAGCTTGCCGCTGCAATGCTACCCGTTGATTACGAGCTGAACGGTATCCACGTTGCGGGATTTACCATAAAGCCGCTATTCGGACGGGCAAAGCGTTCCTTTCAGAATTTCTTCATCAACGGCAGATATGTTCGTTCTTTTACATGTACAAAAGCACTTGAGGACGCTTACACCAATTCAATTATGGAGGGAAAATTCCCTGCCTGTGTGCTGATGATAAATGTTCCGCCCGATGTTGTTGATGTGAATGTCCACCCTGCGAAAATTGAAGTGAGATTTTCAAACGATGATGTCATCTATAACACTCTTTATTTTGCCATAAAAAGTGCGCTGCTGGCGGGAAGTGTTCCGTCGGAGATGAGCATTCCGTCACGGCCGAAGATAGATTACACGGTCTATCCGCAGAAGCCGACTCCTCCGCCCGAGCAGTATCGTTTCGCCGAACCGGAGAAGCCCGCCGAGCCTCTTAAGGCAGTAAAGGTGTCGGTCAGCGTTCCGACGGAAGTTGTTCCCGAAATACGTCCTGCTGCCGAACCTGCTCCTGTTGAAGTGATACCCGAAAAGGCGGCTGAAAAACCTGCCGAACCGATCATCGAAAAGAATGAAGCTGCATCGGAAGTATGCGAACCTCCTGTTGAAATTCCGGTTCCGAGCGAGGAAACAAAGCCGATTGCCGAGGATAAGCCTATTGAAGAACCAAAAGAAGAAACACCTTCCGCTGCGGCGGAGGAACCTGTTTCGGGCTTCAAATATATAAATTCCGGTTCGCTTAAAAAGAAATCGGAGCCTGTCCTTGAAATACAGCAGAAGGAAGAAAAAACGGTCAGACTTATCGGTGAAGCGTTTAAGACATATGTTATTGCAGAGTGCGGCGATGAGGTCGTATTCATAGACAAGCATGCTGCTCATGAGCGTATTCTTTTTGAGAATATCAAGGCAAGAAAGCAGCCGCTTAATTCGCAGATGCTGCTTGTCCCTATAGAGATAATGCTGGAATATTCCGAATATGATGCGCTTGAAGAAAACAGTGCGCTTATCTCTGAGCTGGGATTTGAGATAGGATTTGTGAAGGCTCCCCTTGTCAGCATCAAGGGAATTCCCGCAATTCTGGACGGCTGCGAGGCTGAGGGACTTGTTCAGGAGCTGGCTCGAAATCTTCTGGAGCACAAACATAATCCAATGCCCGAAATTCTTGATGATATGTATCACACCTTTGCGTGCAAAGCGGCAATTAAAGCGCATGATACAAATTCGCCTAAAGAGCTGATGTGGCTGGTGAAGGAAGTGCTGTCGAGAGATGAGATAAGGTACTGTCCCCACGGCAGACCTGTCATGTTCAAGCTTACCAAATACGATTTTGACAAGCAGTTTAAGAGGATTGTCTGAAAGGAATGCTATGTCGGATAAAGATAAAAAAATACCCGTTCTTGTTATTGTCGGACCTACCGCTTCGGGAAAGACCGCTCTCGGTGTTGAGCTTTGCAGGGAGCTGAACGGTGAGGTCGTTTCCGCGGATTCCATGCAGGTCTACAAAGGCATGGATATTGCAACGGCAAAGCCCACTGCCGATGAAACTATGGGCGTGCCCCATCACCTCATAAGTGTTGTGGAGCCTGAGTGTGAATTCAGCGTTGCGGATTATGTAAAGCTTGCTTCTGCTGCTATAATGGATATTCACAGCAGGGGAAGGCTGCCTGTTTTGGTAGGCGGTACGGGACTTTATGTTAATTCGCTTATGGACAATATTTCCTTTGACAGTGCCCAAACCGATGGAAATGTCCGCAGACGGCTTACCGAAGAATCCGAAAGGCTTGGCAGAGAAGCTATGCTTGAACGCCTGAGAAATATCGATCCCGACACGGCTGCGGAGCTGCACCCGAACAATATCACAAGAATTATCCGTGCACTTGAAATTTATGAGCTTACGGGTATGAAATTCAGCGAATATAAAGCAGTCAGCCGTTCGGTGGAATCGCCGTACAAGCCGTGTTTTATCGGGCTTACCTATAATGACAGAGGCTTGCTGTATGACAGGATAAACAAGCGTGTTGACATTATGGCGGAAAACGGGCTTGTGGAGGAGGCACGTAAGGTCTGGGAAAACAGTCACGGTCTTAAAACTGCCCATCAGGCTATCGGATACAAAGAGCTTAGCCCGTACTTTGAGGGTACCAAAACCCTTGAGGAATGCCTTGATTTTCTGAAAATGCAGACTCGGAGATACGCAAAACGTCAGCTGACCTGGTTTCGCAGAGATGACAGAATTAATTGGATAGAAATAGACAAAGTATTAAATAAAAGAAAACTTATTATGGATTGCTTAAATATAGTAGAAAAATCTGAAATTATATGATATAATAACATTTATAATGGCTTTAGCTATTATGATACGATTTATCGTGAAAATACAGGAAGGAAGATTCACTTATGAATAAAGGCTTAAATCTTCAGGACGCTTTTCTTAATCAAGCCAGGAAGGATAAGATCCCTGTAACCATATTCCTTACAAATGGCTATCAGTTTAAGGGAATGGTCAAGGGGTTTGACAGCTATATCGTCATTCTTGACTGTGACGGAAAACAGAATCTTGTTTTCAAGCATGCAATTTCTACTATCATTCCATATAAGACTATATCAATTCTTGACGCAGATCAGGACAAGTAAGAAAGGCAGAAATTATGAATTCTGTAATGATGCGAATTCTTATTTTCCTGCTTTCGGTTTTTGTTCTCATAACGGTTTTCAGTCAGATCTATCTTAAATTTGACGACAAATACGAAACAGTTACCGCACACACCTATTCATCTGCGGAAAAGGCTGTTTTCAAGGGCGTCTTTATACGAGATGAAACTCCCGTACCGTACAGCGGACGAGGTGTTATCAGCTATAAAAGCCCCGACGGCAGCAAGTTTGCAAAAAACTCTGTCATTGCCGAGGTTTACAACAACGAAAGCGAAATTTCCGTAAATCAGCAGATAAAGGAGCTGACAGCTGAGAGAGATCTGCTTCTGGAGGTGCAAAATCCCGGAACGGTCGCTCTTGCCGAGCCTGATTTTCTTTCAAAGCAGATAGATGAAAAATACCGCACCATAACCTCGCTTATTGCAAAAAAGCGTTATGATGAGGTGGAGGAGGAGCGCAACGAGCTGCTGAAGCTTATGTGCATACTTCAGCTTGCAGTTGAAAACGAAACGGATTATAATGAGCGTATCAATGCTCTGGAAACTAAAATATCCGCTTTGGAGGCAAGGCAGGCAACTCCCTTTGAAAGCATTTCGGTAACAGATCCGGGATATTTCGTCAGCTATACCGATGGCTATGAGTCGGAGCTTACTCCCGAAAGAATGGATATTCTGACTGCAGATGACATTGAGCGGATAATCTCCGATACAGAGGAGCATAAAAGCGACGGTTATATCGGAAAGATGATCGACGGATATAAGTGGTATATGGCAGGCGTTATTGACAACTCCGAGGGCAGCTTTACCGAAGGCGGAAACGTTACTTTGAAGCTAAGCTCTTCCTCTGTACCGTTTAATGCGGTCATTGAGAGGATAACTGCGGGAAATGATCCCAAAAAATCTGTGGTCATAATTTCCTGTGAAAATCTGACCTTTGATGTTGTTCAGCACCGTGTTGAGCGTGCAGAAATGGTTTTGAATGATTTCTACGGCTTAAAGGTGCCTGCCGAGGCTATCCGCTTTAATCGTGAGAACGAAAAGGGCGTTTATGTAAAGCTGGGACAGAAGATCACGTTCAAGAAAATAGATGTTGTTTTTACGGGAGATGATTATGTCCTTTCCCGCATTACGCAGGACAGCAGCTATCTTGCGGTTTATGAGGATATTATTGTTGAGGGAGTGAATACAAATGAGTTCCTTGAAACCGAAGACGATATCAACGGAACTGTCGGAGGAAAATCCGAATCCGTGCAGTCCGAAAGCGGAACAACCGCAGCTACCTGAGGTTCCGCCGGAGCGCCGCAGGGAGATAACCGAAAACATTAAGCGCATACGATATGAAGTCGGTGAAGCGATTGCAAAATATCGAAGCCCCGACGATGATATACGAATTATGGCGGTAACAAAAACCGTGCCTCCTCAGGACGTGAATATCGCCATAGGTGAGGGGCTGACGCTTCTCGGCGAAAATCGTGTCCAGGAGTATCTTGGCAAGAAGGAGCTTTACGCAGTCCCCCATGAGCTGCATATTATCGGCAGTCTGCAAAGCAATAAGGTAAAGTACATTGCTGCTGATGCGGATATGATCGAGTCGGTGGACAGCTTGAAGCTTGCAGGTGAGATCAATCGTCAATGTCAAAAAATCGGTCGGGTAATGCCTGTATTGTGTGAAGTAAACATTGGCGGTGAGGAGTCCAAGGGCGGCATAGCTCCCGAAAATCTTTATGATTTTCTGCATAATATTTCAATATTTGGAAATATTGCTGTGAAAGGATTAATGACCATACCGCCTAGGGGCGATTCCGAAAAATTTTTTTACAAAATGCAGGAACTTTTTATTGACATTCAGAGCAAAAACATAGATAATATAAGTATGTCGGTTTTATCCATGGGTATGTCACAGGACTATGCCTTGGGTATAAAATACGGCTCAAATATTGTAAGAATAGGAACAAAGCTCTTCGGAGCAAGAATATAATTGTGGAGGAATTAAGAAATGGGATTTATGGACACTATCAGACAGGCTCTTGCAATCGGTGATGACGGCGGAGATGATTACGACAGAGATGATTATGGTCGAGATGCAGACGAGGTTGACAGCAGACATGACCGCAGAGGTGATCGCTACAATGACCCAAAGGGTGACCGTGTTATTAAGGTTTCTGCAACTGCTCAGCTTCAGGTCATTCTTGTTAAGCCAGAGAAGTATTCTGATACAAAGCAGATCGCCGATCACCTGAATGAGAAGAAAACTGTCGTACTTAATCTGGAGTCGACTACTCCCGATGTTACAAGAAGAATTATCGACTTTTTGGGCGGTGTTGCTTATGCCAACGGCGGAAATATCAAGCCTGTTGCAAACAATACCTTCATAATCACACCCTATAATGTAGGCTTTGTCGGTGAGGATCTGGTAGGCGAGCTTGAAAATAACGGAGTATTTATCGGCTGATGAAGATTCCGTCAGGGCTGCTTTCTGCTTTGACGCAGGAGGATACGCTGTTTGTCAAGCATATACTGGATCTGTATGAACTGTCGGAGAAGCGAGCGATGCCCGTGTTTTCGGCATTTATGGATATGGGAAGGCGTGCTGTCTGTGAGGACGTTTTGTCTGCGCTGAAGCTGAACGGCTGTTTTTACGGCGGTTTTGAAGATGCGGAAAGGACTGTTCTGGGCTTTTATCCAGATTTTCTCGAACCTGAATTTTCGGATTTTCCTATAAAATGCGTGAAATTCTCATTCAGAAAAGCGGACAAGCTTTCTCACCGTGATATTCTCGGTTCTTTGATGGCTATGCAGATAAAACGGGAAATGGTTGGCGATATTATTATTTCCGAGGGCTGCGCCGAGGCTATGGTTTACGATACCATCGCTCCCGAAGCCGAAAGTATATGCAAAATTGGACGAGTAGGAGTGTCTGCATCAATGATCGATGCCCCCGATATAATGCCTGAAAGGAATTTCCGTATTATCAGCGGAACGGTGCCGTCTATGAGGATAGACTGCATTGCCGCTCTTGCTATGAATGTCAGCAGGGAAAAGGCTTCTGCGGCACTCAGATCGGAGAAAATTATGCTCAATTACCGTTCGGTTTCCGATAACGATAAAGCTGTGTCCGAGGGAGATATTCTGTCTGTTCGAGGATACGGAAAATTCAGGATCGGAAAGATCGGCGGAGAAACCAAAAAAGGCAGGATATATTTAACCATAGAAAAATATGAGTAGGCTCAATGCCTGCAACAGAAAGGATGCGTCATTATGATAAACGCAAAGGACGTTACCGCTAAGCAGTTTGATAAGGCGACTTTTGGCTATAAGCCCGAGGACGTTGACGATTTTCTCAGAGAGGTAGCTATGACTATTTCCCAGCTTCAGAAGGATAAGGAAGAAACCGAAAAGAAGATGGAAGTGCTGGTGGATAAGGTAAGAGAGTACAAGAATGATGAAGAAGCTCTCAAGGCCGCTCTTATCGGTGCTCAGAAGCAGGGAAAGCTTGTTATTGCTGAGGCTGAAGAAACTGCAAAGAAGATAATTGCCGATGCAAATTATGAGGCTGACAGAATTATCGGTTCCACAAGAATTGATATTGTTAAGGAAAAGGAATGTCTTGAAAAGATGAAGCAGGAGGTTTCCGATTTCAAGTCAAATCTTCTGGATATGTACAGAGAGCATCTGGCTATGCTCACAAAAATTCCCGATTTTGATACAGAAGATGAAGAAGATGAAGAAGAGGAAGAAGAGGCTGCCGTTGACGAGGAAGCTACAAGAGTTATCGAAACTCCCGCAGCCGATGGTTCTTCTTTTAACTAATATATATTTTTGTTTATTTTCGGACCGAACGGTCTTTAAGGAGAGTTAGTGAAATGCCACAGGATTATAACAAGACTATCAATCTTCCCGAAACAGGCTTTTCTATGAGAGGAAATCTCACTCAGAAGGAGCCTGCTATGCTCGAAGAGTGGGAAAAAAGCCGCCTGTACTATAAAATGATAGAAAAGAATGCGGGTAAGCCGCAGTACATTCTGCATGACGGACCTCCGTATGCAAACGGCAGCATTCATCTGGGAACCGCACTTAACAAGGTATTGAAGGACATTATCGTTAAGTATAAGAATATGAGCGGATATTGCTCGCCTTACGTTCCCGGCTGGGACACACACGGTCTGCCTATTGAGCTGAAGGCAATGAAGGCTATCGGCGTTGAGAATGGCGCAATTCCTCCCGTTGAGCTGAGAAAGCATTGCAAGGACTTTGCCATGACTCATGTTAAGAATCAGATGCAGCAGTTCAAGCGTCTGGGCTGTCTTGGTGATTATGATAATCCGTATCTGACACTCCGTCCCGAATACGAGGCTCGTCAGGTCAAGGTATTCGGAAAAATGGCTAAGGACGGTTATATGTACAAGGGACTCAAGCCTGTTTATTGGTGTCCCGACTGTAACACCGCTCTGGCTGAGGCTGAGATCGAGTATTCCAACGATCCCTGCCACTCTATCTTTGTAAAATTCAATGTTACCGATGATAAGGGCGTATTTGCTTCAACAGGTGTTGATCTCTCAAAGGTTTACTTTGTTATCTGGACAACTACCACTTGGACTATCCCCGGTAACCTCGCTATCTGCGTTGGCCCCGATTACGAATATACTCTCGTCAGCGCAAACGGCGAATACTATGTAATGGCTGCTGAGCTCGTTTCCTCCGTTATGAAAACAGCAGGCATTGAAGAATATGAAACTATCGGCTGCTTCAAGGGAAGCGACCTTGAATACATTCAGACAAAGCACCCGCTTTACGATCGTCCTTCGCCTGTTATTGTCGGCGACCATGTTACTCTCGAAAGCGGTACAGGTTGCGTTCATACTGCTCCCGGTTACGGTGTCGAGGACTTTGAGGTCTGCAAGAAGTACGATGATATAGGAATCATTGTCTGCGTTGACTCAAAGGGCAGACAGACCGCCGAAGCAGGCGAGTTTGAGGGTATGGACACCGATACTGCAAACAAGGCTATTGCTAAGCGTCTTGTTGAAGTAAATGCTATGCTGGCTACCGAAAAGATCGTCCATCAGTATCCTCACTGCTGGCGCTGCAACAGTCCTATCATTTACCGTGCTACCGAGCAGTGGTTCTGTTCTGTTAAGGGCTTCAAGGACGAGGCTGTAAAGGCTATCGAATCCGTTCAGTGGATTCCTTCCTGGGGCGAGGACAGGATCAAGGGCATGGTCAAGGACAGAAGCGACTGGTGTATCTCCAGACAGAGAACATGGGGCGTTCCTATCCCTGTTATCTACTGTAAGGATTGCCACAAGCCTATCATTACCGATGAAACTATCGATGCTATCTCCGACCTCTTCCGTGAAAAGGGTTCCGATGCGTGGTACACAGACGAGCTGGAAAGCTTTATCCCCAAGAGCGTAAAGTGCGAGTGCGGCTGTTCCGAGTTCACCAAGGAATACGACATTATGGACGTTTGGTTCGACAGCGGCGTTTCTCACACCTCCGTTCTTGATGAATATGATTACCTGAGAGCACCTGCCGACCTTTATCTTGAGGGTGCCGATCAGTACAGAGGCTGGTTCCAGTCCTCGCTGCTGACTTCCGTTGTTTACAAGGGCTGCGCTCCTTACAAGGCTGTCTGCACTCACGGCTGGGTAGTTGACGGTCAGGGCAGGGCAATGCACAAATCTCTCGGAAACGGCATTGAACCTCACGAGATCTATGATAAGTACGGTGCGGATATTCTCAGACTTTGGGCAGCGTCCTCCGACTATCATTCCGATATAAGAATTTCCAACGAGATACTTGCACAGCTTTCCGATATGTACAAGAAGATCAGAAATACCGCAAGATTTATGCTCGGAAATCTCTCCAACAAGGAGGGCTTCAACCCCGATACCGACAGCGTTCCCGTTAGCGAAATGCACGAGATCGACAAGTGGGCACTGCTCCGTCTTAATCAGCTTATCGACAAGGTAAAGGCTGCTTATGATGCGTTTGATTTCCATATCGTGCTTCACAGCATTCACAATTTCTGCATTGTGGATATGTCCAGCTTCTATCTTGATATTATCAAGGACAGACTTTACTGCACAGCCGAAAAGTCTAAGGACCGCCGTGCTGCTCAGACTGCTATGTACACTATCCTCAGCGCAGTTGCAAGAATGCTTGCACCTATTCTTGCATTCACTTCCGAGGAAATTTGGAAATATATGCCTCATTCCGCAGTTGATGATAAGGAAAGCATTCTGCTCAATCAGATGCCCGAAAAGGTAGAGGTTTCCGTAACAGATGAGTTTACCGCTAAGTGGGAGCTTATCTATTCTCTCAGAGCAAGCGTCACAAAGGCTCTTGAGCTCAAGCGTGCAGACAAGTTCATCGGTGCTTCTCTTGAAGCGAAGGTAACTCTGCACATTGCCGACAAGGCTGTATTTGACAAGATCAGCAGCTTTGCGGATATTCTTCCCGCTGTATTCATTGTTTCTGCGGTTGATGTCCGGAACAATGCTGACGGCGAGTTCAAGGCAGAGGGCATTGAGGGAGATGTTTCCTTCAGCGTTGAAAAGGCTTCGGGTGGAAAGTGCGAGCGCTGCTGGTGCTATTCCGAGGAGGTCGGAACTGTTTCCGAACACCCCACTCTCTGTAAGCGCTGTGCTTCTCAGATCTAAAAAAGTTTTCAGCCGCCGGATCCGAAAGGCTTCGGCGGTTTTAAAGGATTTTTATGGTTTTTGTGATTATATTTGCAATCGTTATTCTTGTCGGTGTCGATCAATGGTTTAAGCATTTAGCGGTTGTATATTTGAGCGACGGAGTTCCGAAGGATCTTATCAAATTCGGGGATTTCGACGTTCTTGGTTTGCTCTACTGCGAGAATACGGGTGCTGCATTTTCCAGCTTTAGCGGACAGCGATGGCTTCTTATCGGAGTTACGGCGATTATGCTTATCCTCAGTGCATTTTATCTTTTTAAGATGAAGGACAGGCACCCGATGGCTGTAACAAGTTTCACCATGTTTATTTCAGGCGGTATCGGCAATCTTATTGACCGAATCGCCAATGGCTATGTTGTGGATTATTTGGAAGTCAGAATGTTCAACTTTGCTATTTTCAATTTTGCGGATATTCTTGTTGTCTGCGGCGTTATAATGTACATTGTCTATCTGCTTTTTATCGAGGGCAGAAAGAGTGATAAAACAGAAAACGGGAGTGCCGAAGATGGAGCTTCTTGAGTTTATCGCCGAGGATATTGAAACGACAGAACGCCTTGATAAATGGCTTTGTTCCGAGAAATGCGGCAGCGGTCTGACACGTTCGGCGTTGCAGAAGCTAATAAAGGACGGTTCGGTTTCCGTCGGTGGAAAAACAGTAACAAAGAGCAGCTTTACTGTCAAAAACGGTGATGTTGTTTCGGTAAATGTTCCCGAACCCGAGCTGCTGGACGTATCGCCCGAAAATATTCCGCTGGAGATAGTTTACGAGGATAATGACCTGCTTGTTGTCAACAAGCCAAAGGGAATGGTCGTTCACCCTGCTCCGGGAAATTACAGCGGAACGCTTGTGAATGCACTTATGTACCATTGCAGCGGACGGCTTTCCTCAATAAACGGTGTTATCCGCCCCGGAATTGTCCACAGGATAGACAAGCTTACAAGCGGGCTGCTGATAGTTGCGAAAACCGATGCGGCTCACGTTGGACTTGCCGAGCAGATAAAAAATCACACATTTACAAGAGAATATCAGGCTGTTATCTGCGGACATCTGAAAGAGCCGCAGGGGACGCTTGATTATCCCATAGGACGCCATCAGATTGACAGAAAGAAAATGTGCGTTACCGAAAAAAACTCCAAAAGAGCAGTTACGCACTATACGGTTCTTGAAGAATTCAAGGGATATTCGCTTGTTTCACTAAAGCTTGAAACGGGGAGAACTCATCAGATACGAGTTCATATGTCATATATCGGTCACCCTGTTCTGGGAGATGAGGTGTACGGCAGACCGTACAAGGGTATTGAGGGACAATGTTTGCATGCCAAGAAAATAGGCTTTGTTCACCCAATAAGCGGCGAATATCTTGAATTTGACAGCGAGCTTCCCGATTACTTCAAAAAAATACTCTCAGGTTTAAGGAATTTATAATATGAAAACAAATCTTGACGGCTATCTGCTTATTTCCGACCTAGACGGAACGCTGCTCCCCGCAAGCAAGATACTGTCCGAGAAGGACATTTCGGCGATAGCGAAATTCCGCAGTATGGGCGGAAAATTTTCCATTGCAACGGGACGTGTCTACGAGTCCGCAAGGCAGTATTTCGCCGATCTTCACCCCGACCTGCCCATAATTCTCTGCAACGGCGGTGTTATCTACGACTGCGATAAAAAGACGGTCTTATGGTCAAAAAAGCTTCCGCCCGAAACTAGGCAGATCGTTGCGGAAATACTTGAAGCATTTCCCGAAGTAAGTGCCGAAATTGATATGGAAAATGCCATATACGCCATTGGCGAAAATGAGCAGGAACGTTATCATATGAGAATTTCCGGGACCGAGGATATTGTTATACACGCACAGCTTTCGGATATTCCCGACGGCTGGTTCAAGGTGCTTTTTGCAATGCCCGAGGAGTTTATTCCGAAGGTCGCTGATTTTGTCGCTTCAAAGAAATATTCGGGTGTTGATTTCGTTGTTTCAAGCAAAACTTTTTATGAAATTTTGCCGACTGATATTTCGAAAGGCACAGCACTCAAAAAGCTTCGCAGCGACTACGGCTTTGATAAGTACAAAATCGCTGCTGCGGGTGATTACGACAATGACCTAACAATGATAGAAGCAGCTGATTTGGGTGCTTGCCCGTCAAGTGCACAGGATATTGTAAAGATCTACTCAGATGTGGTGTTAAGAAGCTCCTGCGAGGAAAATGCCATTGCAGAGCTTGTTGAATACATAATCAATAATGATAATTTTTAATCGGAGGTAAAAATATGGACGCTACGATCAGAAAACAGCTTGAGGCTACTGCCTGCAAGGTAAGAATGGGTGTTATTGAAGGCGTTTTCAATGCCAAATCGGGTCACCCCGGCGGTTCGCTTTCTATTTGCGACCTGCTGACGTATTTGTATTTTGCAAAGCTTAATGTAGACCCTAAAAACCCCAAAATGCCCGAAAGAGATAGGCTTGTTCTTTCTAAAGGACACTGCGCTCCCGCACTTTATTCCGTACTTGCGGAAAGAGGATTCTTCGATAAGTCCGAGCTTAAATCTCTCAGACACATCGGTGCTATGCTCCAGGGTCACCCCGATATGAAGGGTACTCCCGGTGTTGATATGTCCACAGGTTCTCTCGGACAGGGAATTTCTGCTGCTTGTGGTATGGCTCTTTCAGGCAAGATCTCCAATGAAAGCTACAAGGTTTATGCTGTTCTCGGTGACGGCGAGATCGAAGAAGGTCAGGTTTGGGAGGCTGCAATGTTTGCCGCTCATAACAAGCTGGACAATCTGGTTGCCATCGTTGACAACAACGGTCTGCAGATCGACGGAAAGATCACAGATGTATGTTCTCCCATGCCTATCACCGACAAGTTTGAAGCATTCGGCTGGCATGTTATCACGATGAATGCTCACGATTTCGATGACATTGAAAGAGCATTTGATGAAGCAGAAAAGATAAACGGCAAGCCTGTTGCTATTATCCAGACAAGTACAAAGGGCAAGGGCGTTTCCTTTATGGAAAATCAGGTAGGTTGGCACGGTACTGCTCCCAATGCCGAGCAGTATGAGCAGGCTATGAAGGAACTTAACGAAACACTGAAAGGCTTGGAGGGTTAATCAATATGGCTGATGTAATTAAAAAGGCTACCAGAGAAAGCTACGGCGAGGCTCTTGCTGAGCTTTCCGAGAAATATTCCGATCTTATCGTTCTTGATGCAGACCTTGCTGCTGCAACAAAGACAGGCATTTTCAAGAAGGCTTGCCCCGAGCGTTTCTTTGACTGCGGTATCGCAGAAGCAAACATGATGGGCATTGCGGCAGGTATTGCTTCCACAGGCAAGAAGGTTTTCGCAAGCTCCTTCGCTATGTTTGCTGCAGGCAGAGCTTTTGAGATAGTAAGAAACTCTATCGGCTATCCTCATCTTAATGTAAAGATTGGTGCTACTCATGCAGGTATTTCCGTTGGTGAGGACGGTGCTACTCATCAGTGCAACGAGGATATTGCTCTTATGAGAACTATTCCCGGTATGACAGTTATTTGTCCCGCAGATGACGTTGAAGCAAAGGCTGCTGTTGCTGCGGCTCTGGAATTTAACGGTCCTGTTTATATGCGCTTCGGACGTCTGGCTGTTCCTGTTTTCAATGACAAGGATACCTACAAGTTTGAGCTTGGCAAGGGCGTTCAGCTTAAAGACGGCAATGATGTTACCATTATCGCAACAGGTCTTATGGTAAATGAAGCTATGATCGCTGCAGATATGCTTGCGGCTGACGGCATCAATGCAAGAGTTATCAACATTCACACCATCAAGCCCCTTGACAAGGAGATCGTTTGCAAGGCTGCAAGAGAAACAGGCGTTATCGTTACTGCCGAGGAACACAGTGTTATCGGCGGACTTGGTTCTGCTGTTGCCGATGCGGTCACAGAGTGCTGCCCCGTTCCCGTTATCAAGGTCGGAGTAAACGATGTATTCGGCCATTCGGGACCTGCTGCTCAGCTTCTTAAGGAATTCGGTCTTTCCGCTGAGAATATTGCAGAGAAGGCAAAGGCTGCTGTTGCGCTTAAAAAATAATTACACAAAACTTTGCGTATCATAAACGCAGTTGATAATAAACGGATAGCGTATACTGAGAACCGTTTAAATTACGGAGAAGAAATCGGCACAAAAGCTTTGACGTATGCGGTTTTGTGCCGAGAGATTCCCGTAATTAAGTGGTTATCAGTATTAGAGTTATCCGTTTATTTCAGTATATGATTTTTTCGGAGGTAATGCCGTTGGACGAAAAAATTCTTGCAAGGGTAAATGAACTGAAAGCGGAAATTGAACATCACAATTACGCTTACTACGTTATGGATAACCCTGAGATCGACGATTACAGCTACGATATGCTTATGCAGGAGCTGAAAGGCTATGAGGAAAAATATCCCGAGCTGGAGGACCCGAATTCGCCTACAAAGCGTGTGGGTGGACAGGCTCTGAATATCTTTGAAAAGGTAACTCATACCGTTCAGATGGGCAGCTTACAGGACGTTTTCTCTCATGAAGCTGTTGCGGAATTTGTTATGAAATGTCGTGAAACAGCTCCCGATGTGGATTTTGTCGTTGAACCGAAGATTGACGGACTTTCCGTTTCCCTTGAATACCGAAACGGTGAATTTGTCAGAGGTTCTACACGAGGTGACGGATTTATCGGCGAGGACGTAACTGAAAATCTCAGGACTATCCGTTCAATTCCTTTGAAGCTGAAGAAAAACGTGCCTTTTCTGGAAGTCAGAGGCGAGGTCTATATGCCGCTGAAAAGCTTTGAGAAGGTGACCGAGCAGCAGGAGCTGAACGACGAACAGCCTTTTAAAAATCCCCGAAATGCGGCGGCAGGTTCGCTCAGACAGAAGGATCCAAAAATCGCTGCAAAGCGTGGGCTGGACATTTTTGTGTTCAACATTCAGCAGATAGAGGGCGTGGAGCTTACTTCTCACAAGCAGTCCCTTGAATTTCTTGCGGAGTGCGGATTTAAGGTCATTAAGGATTATAAAAAGCTCAGTTCTTCCGATGAGATCATTGACAGAATCGAATATATCGGAAATGAGAGAAGCCGTTTTTCCTTTGATATTGACGGCGTTGTTATCAAGGTCGATAATTTTTCTTTGAGAAATCGCTTAGGTGCGACCTCCAAGGTTCCAAAGTGGGCTGTTGCATACAAATTCCCGCCCGAGGAAAAGGAAACCGTTCTTCGGGAAATAGAGGTAAATGTGGGACGGACGGGTGCTATTACTCCTGTTGCGGTCTTTGATTCGGTGCTGCTGGCAGGGACCAGCGTAAGCCGTGCGGTGCTGCATAATCAGGAGTTTATCACGGAAAAGGATATTCGTTTGGGGGATACCATTCTTGTGAGAAAGGCAGGAGAGATAATTCCCGAGGTGATAAAGTCTGTCAGCCATGCGGAAGGTTCTCAGCCTTATTATCTGCCCGAATTTTGTCCCGTTTGCGGAACAAAGGCTGTCCGCAATGAGGACGAAGCGGCTCTGAGATGTCCGAATGTTGACTGCCCCGCACAGCTTATCAGAAATGTTATCCATTTTGCAAGCAAGGGTGCTATGAATATTGACGGTTTGGGTCCTGCCATAGTGACACAGCTTATCGGAAGTCGGCTTATTTCGTCGGTTGCAGATTTGTATGAGCTTAAAGCGGAACAGCTTCTCAGCCTTGATAAGTTTGCGAAAAAATCTGCCGAAAATCTTGTAAATGCCATTGAAAAATCTAAAGGAAATTCTCTTGAACGAGTAATTTTCGCATTGGGAATACGCAACGTCGGACAATCAGCCGCAAAGCTTCTCTGCGAAAAATTCGGCAGCATTGATGCCATAATGAACGCATCTGCCGAGGAAATTTCGGAGATAGACGGCTTCGGTGATGTTATGTCCGAAAACGTGGTCAAGGCTTTCTCGGAGGAGCATTTTGTTCATCTGGTCAATAGAATGAGAGCTCTCGGCGTTAAGATGGAATATCAGGCTTCGGAAAAGGCTGACGGACGCTTTGAGGGAATGACCTTCTGTCTTACGGGAACATTGCCCACAATGACAAGAGATGAAGCCAAGGCTTTGATAGTCAAGTACGGCGGCAAGGCGGTTTCCTCCGTTTCAAAAAAGACCACCTATGTTCTTGCGGGAGAGGACGCAGGCAGCAAGCTGACAAAGGCACAGGAGCTCGGGCTTAACATTATTTCCGAAGCGGACCTGCTTGAAATGACATCGGGGTCACAGAATGGACAGTGAGCTTTTCCAAAAGTTCAGCGGTATGACTGTTATTGGAACAGTCGCTGCAGGCGTACAGTTTTTGCGTGATATTATAATTGCAGCAGGGGATAGACCTCAGCGGTGGCTGTTTGCATTTGAACAGCTTTTCCGATACACAGAGGATTTTCGGTATCTGCCGCAGTTTGGAGAAAGCACAGGGTTTTATCCGCCCCATACACTTATTGATCTGTCACGGTTCAAGGGTTTCAATAAATCATGTTTCAAATGCTATCTGCAAGGCACCGATTTCAATGGCAAGGATATACAGCGGGACAGGAATTTCAACAATGAAAATGTTTCTGTTATCAGATACCGCCAAACTAATGCAAAGGTGTGCTCACATTACTATAAATGTCCGCATTTTAAAAGAGCACTTGAATTGTCTGATATGTCGCAGTTTTCCGAAACCGAAAAGAAGCTACTGGAGTTTTATCTGAATGCTCGCTGGGAAATAGTTGTGACGCTTGACATTCTTATCAATTTGATTGAAATGTCAATGGAAATAGATGTTGACCATCTTTATACTAAATTCATTTTTGAGATAGTGGAAATAGCCGAAATTGTCGGAGTTGACAAGCTGAAAATGCTTCAATATGAAACTCAGTATCTCAAAGGCGAATATAACGAAGACGTTTACGGCAGACCTATAAACTGCCGAGATGTATTATTTACAAAGAAAGGAATGAATTTGATTGAATATTGATATAAAGCATATTGCAAAGCTTTCACGTCTGAGAATTGAGGACGACAAGATCGAGAAGTTTGAAAAGGATATGCAGTCCATCGTAAATATGGTTGAGCAGCTGCCCGATATTGACGACACACTTACTCTCGATGTAAACAACGCAATGAAGCTCAGAGAGGACGTTGAAGTTACCGACAAATACACAAGAGAGCAGCTTTTGAAGAATGCGCCTCAGGTGCAGGCAGGCTGTCTTGTTGTTCCCAAAATTGTGGATTAAGGAGTGAATAATTTGGAACTTTACGAAAAATCAGCGTTTGAACTGTCCGAGATGCTCAAGGCAAAGGAGTGCAGTGCTGCTGAAATTACCGAATCCGTTTTCGGACGTATCGGCAAAACGGAAGCTTCCGTTGAAGCGTATGTGACCGTTTGCGAGGAGTCTGCCCGTGAACAGGCTAAAAAGGTCGATGAAATGATAGCCGAGGGAAAACAGCTTCACCCTCTGGCAGGTATTCCCATCGGAATTAAGGACAATATTTCCACAAAGGGAATACTTACGACCTGCTCATCAAAGATGCTTTATAACTATGTTCCGCCCTTCAATGCGACTGTTATTAACAAGGTAAATGACGCTGAAATGGTGATTACGGGTAAGCTTAATATGGACGAATTTGCTATGGGTTCTTCAACGGAAACGTCCTATTTTAAGAAAACCAAGAATCCCCACGACTTAACAAGAATTCCCGGAGGTTCTTCGGGCGGCTCGGCTGCTGCCGTTGCTTCAGGAGAGGCTATTGTGGCTCTCGGTTCGGACACGGGCGGCTCTATCCGTCAGCCTTCCGCTTACTGCGGAGTTGTAGGTTTAAAGCCTACTTACGGCAGCGTTTCTCGTTACGGACTTGTTGCGTTCGCTTCATCTCTTGACCAGATAGGTCCCATCGGACGCACTGTAAAGGACGTTGCAATGGTACAGTCGCTTATCTGCGGTCACGACAAGATGGACGCTACATCTAAAGATATTGCACACCCCGATTATGCGGCAAATCTCAAAAATGACGTTAAGGGACTGAAAATCGGTATTCCCGATGAATATTTCGGCGAAGGTATTGACGCAGAGGTCAAGGACGCTGTTATGGAGGCTGTTAAGCTTCTTGAAAAGAACGGCGCAGAGGTCAAGAAAATTTCTCTGCCCAGCACAGCTTATGCGCTTAACTCTTACTATATCCTTTCTTCCGCAGAAGCTTCGTCAAACCTTGCAAGATTTGACGGTGTAAGATACGGCTATCGAACAGAAAACTATGACAGCCTTATTGATATGTACGAAAAGACCAGAAGCGAAGGCTTCGGCGACGAGGTCAAGCGGAGAATTATGCTCGGTACATTCGTGCTCAGCAGCGGCTTCTACGATGCTTATTATAAGAAGGCAAAGCTTATGCAGAAGAAGATCTCTGCCGAGTTCTCCGAAGCGTTTGCCGATGTTGACGTTATTGCAACGCCTACCGTTCCTTCCGGCGCATTCAAGATAGGCGAGAATATGGGTGATCCTCTGAAAATGTACGCTACCGACATCTGCACGGTTACCATAAATATTGCAGGTCTGCCCGCAATCAGCGTTCCCTGCGGAAAGACTGCAAACGGTATGCCTATCGGTATGCAGCTTATCGGCGGACATTTCAGAGAGCAGACCTTGCTTGATGCCGCAAACGCTTACGAAAGCCTTGTAGGCGGTTTCGGAAATATCCCGAAAATTGTCTGAAAGGAGCTGAAATATAATGGATTATGAGATAGTAGTCGGACTTGAAGTCCATGCAGAGCTTAATACCCGCTCAAAGATATACTGCGACTGCAAAAACGCATTCGGTCTTGAGGTAAATACTCAGGTTTGCCCAATTTGCATGGGTATGCCCGGAACTCTGCCCACACTTAATGAAAAGGTCGTTGAGTATGCCATAAAGATGGGACACGCTCTCGGCTGTACAATAAACAACGTCTGCAAGCAGGACAGAAAGAATTATTTCTATCCCGACCTGCCGAAGGCTTATCAGATCTCTCAGGCGGAGGTTCCTCTTTGTCAGAACGGCAAGCTGGAGGTCATGCTTGATGACGGTACTACTAAAACTATTGGCGTAACAAGAATTCATATTGAGGAGGACGCAGGAAAGCTTCTGCACGATGATTCCTTCTCAGGCTCTCTGGTAGACCTGAACCGCTGCGGCGTTCCTCTTATCGAGATAGTTTCCGAGCCCGATATGAGAAGCTCTGCCGAAGCAAAGGCTTACCTTGAAACCATCAAGTCTATTCTCCAGTATATCAACATCTCCGATTGTAAGATGCAGGAGGGTTCTATCCGCTGCGACGTAAACGTTTCTGTTCGTCCCAAGGGTTCGGACAAGTTCGGTACACGATGCGAAATGAAGAATGTAAACAGCTTCTCCGCTGCTGTAAGGGGTATTGAGTACGAAGCCAAGCGTCAGATAGAAATTCTCGAAAACGGCGGCACGGTTACTCAGGAAACACGCCGCTGGGACGATGTAAAGGGAATGAGCATTTCAATGCGTTCCAAGGAGGACGCACAGGATTACCGTTATTTCCCCGAGCCCGACCTGCTGACTATTGTTGTTGATGAAAAGAAGGTCGCTGAACTGAAGGATTCTCTGCCCGAGCTGCCTAATGCAAAGCTCAAGAGATATGTTCAGACAATGGGGCTTAGCCGTGTAGATGCTGCGCTTATCGTTGAAAACCTTGACCGTGCAGCTCTTATGGACGCTTGTGTTGCAATAGGAAAGGGCAGTCCCAAGAGCATTGCAAAGTGGATACTTGCGGACATTTCCAAGTATATGAACGATACGGGAAAGAGCATTCTCGACACTCCTCTTACCGCTGCAAGACTTTGTGACCTGGTTGCCGAAATAGAAAAGGGAACCATCTCCAATTCGGCAGGCAAGACCGTATTTGAAGCAATTATTGCAGAGGACAAGGAGGTTGCCGATATAATCGCAGAAAAGGGACTTTCGCAGAATTCCGACACCTCCGCTCTGGAGGCTATTGCAAAGGAAGTTCTGGCTGCAAACGAGAAGTCTATCAACGACTATAAGAACGGCAAGACAAACGCTCTCGGCTATCTTGTAGGACAGTGCATGAAGGCTTCAAAGGGCAAGGCAAATCCCGGACTTATGAAGGAAATCGTTACTCGTCTTGTAAACGAATAAAAAATGCCGTCACAGCTTTGAAATTGAAGCTGTGACGGTTTTTTACTTGTTGACGCTTTCAAGGCGTTTTATCTGGCGAATGTCCTCGCCAACAAATCTGAGAAGGTCGTATGTACCGAGTATTCTTGAAATAATTCGGTCGTTGTATTTTTTTTGCAGCTCCGCCGAGGAAAGATTGGAGCTGATGACAGTCGGAGAACCCTGATTAATCCTTGTATTGATGATATTGTAAATGGTCGCAGCATAAAATGATGAATCATACTCCGAACCTAAGTCATCAAGGATAAGCAGGTCTGCATTAAGAAGCACCGTCAGTGTGTCCGCACGAGGGTCTTCGGCACGTCCGAAATGCTCCGCTTCAATTGCACGAAGGTAGTTGAGGACTGAACCATATGCTGTGATAAATCCTCTTTCGCTTACGGTTTTCGCAATTGAAAGGGAAAGATGAGTTTTACCCAGCCCCGTTTTGCCAATCATAAAAATGTTCGGAGAATTTTGGGAAAATGTCTGGGCATAACGCTTGCAGTAGCTGAAAATATCGCTCATTTTGCTGTAACAGTCAATTCCCGAGCTGTCGGTTTTACCACGATAATATTCCAGAGAAAAGCTGTCAAAGCTGCAAAGCTTCATAGCCGAATTGATATTCAGCTCCTCAACGGCAAACTTGTTCAGCAGTTCACTGAAACAAACGCAGCGTGAACCGCCCGTTACACCTCTGTCACAGCAGATGGGGCAGACATATTTAACGTCAAGATAATCCTTTGGGTAGCCATGCTCCGACAGCAGTTCGCCAATGCTTTTCTGACAGTACAGGTTATTTTCACGAAGGCGTTCGAGATTTTTCTGCATATCGCCGTCATGCTTTAGTATAAGCTTTGCAAGGTCAACGCTTGTTTCGGAAAGCTGACGGTTAAGCTCTTTTATTTCGGGAATTTCCGCTTCGATTTTTTCTATTCTCATTCGATTTTCGGTTTCTGATCGGACTCTGCGGGAATTTACTTCTGCTTCGGCACGTTCATAGGCTGTGCTGCTGTAACCCATTATTCTTCATCTCCTTTAAGCTTTGGAGTGTGTTCAAGAGCAAACGCATCAAACATATCCAGGTCGTAAGAATGGCTTTCCTTCTCTTTTTGCGCCTGCTGTGACGATAGCTCCTTTTTCTTCCCCGCATCGAATTCGTCAATCTCTTCAATAGTTTTCAGACCGTTTTCCAGCCATGTGAGAATGATCTTATTCATATATGCAAAGGACAGCTTGCCGATAGCTTCGACAGTTTTTTCGTAGGCATAGGTGATAAGCTCAATGGTAATGCCCCTTGCGGACCATTCGTTGACAAAATTCTGCTCCTTGGAGATAAGGCTTCGGTTAAGCCCCAGTTTTGAAGCGACCTGACAGGAAAGGGTGTGGCTTTTTGCCATATTTTCGATTTCTGCTGCGGCAGCTTCGTGGGTGTAAATGCTTTTCTCCTGCCAGGAAACAGCAATTGTTTCGATGTAACGCATACTTGTTTTATTGATGCTCTTGCAATATTCGATAAGCATAAGCACAACATCGGGCGGCAGTCCCAGAAAATCCACTATCCATATAAGGGAGCGATGCTCTGTATGGTTCAGCATTCTGCCCAGACAAGCCTCAGCCGAGGAAAAAAGGAACGAGATCTCCTGTGAGGATTCGATCCTTTCTGCGATCTCCTTTGGCGTCAGTGTGCGGGTAGGCGAAAGCTTGGGCTGTTCGGGAAGCTCCTTCGGCTTTTCTTCCTGCTTGGGCTGTTCACGGACCTTTTCGGGCTGAGGTGCAGGCGTCGGCTTGGGCTTTTCCGTGCTGACTATCATTCCCAGCTGTTCCCAATAGGAAAGTGCGTCCTCTATGGTTTCCTCGCTGTATCCCAGAAGATTTTTTATTCTTGCGGCGGTGCAGTCCTTGCCGTATCTCAGAAGGAGAAGAAGCACCTTGACTGCCGCTTCGTTTGCAAGCTTTATGTAATCGACAGCTTCATTCGGAACGGCAAATACGCCGCTGACACTGTCCCAATTTACCTTAAATTTAATTTCGCTGTTCATTTTTCCTCCGATAAATTTTTGATGTAAGGAAATACTGATTAATGGGTGTTCTCCCGCCTTCGGCGGGGGAACACCCACCTAGATACAACTCAGGTAACAAGAAAAATGAAATTGTTGATTTAATCAGTGGTTCCGTAGTTATATTATAACATAAAATCCTGCAAATTGCACTATAAATATTGACTAAATCAAAGGCGTGTGATATAATATTTTATACAATTATTTTGATTTTACGGAGATTATAATGGAAAACAACGAAGAGATCATTGAAAATATTGAAGAAGAAGCTATTGCCGAGAGCGAGCCTGACCGTCCCCGTGAAAGTCCCGCAAAGAAATTTCTTTACACGGTCATTTGCATTCTGATATATGCGGTCGGTTATGTGGGTGTAAAAACCTTTAAATTTTTCTATAACAGCGAATATATGTACATGCTCCATGAGCTTGATGATACGCAGCGGAGTATAGTATCGGAGCTTGCGGAGGTCAGCTTGTCCGAGGAAAATCTTTTCTGCGGCGGTACAATGGTTTACACCCGGAGCAGTGGGATAACCAAGCTGGTTTTTGAGATACCGTCATCTGAGGAAGACGAAGCTATGAGGTTGGCAGAAGAAATTCTCAGCTTTGAATTCGGAGATATTTCCGAGGAAATACGTGTATCAGTCACCGATTTTGACAGCCATCGGGAGAATTATTACTATGCAAATATTTACACGGATATTGATAATCCCGACCATTACGCCGCTGTTTACGAAAATGACGGAAAATATAATATCCTGCTTGTTACCAATGAAAATATTTCGGAGTTCAAGGCAATTTTCAAGAATGGCGAAAAGATATGACAGGGGTGCTTTTATGAAAATCTACTTTACATCTGAAAATAAAATGTATGTGACCGACACAAGATCCGAGCCAAAAGAATTTGTAAGCCAAAAGATCGAAACCTATAAGAAAAATATTTCGGAGATAAGACAGAAAAGCGAGTGGAAGCATTCAGGCACAGGTGCAGCATTTACAGGGACACTTAGAAATCCTTCGGACGATGAAGCTATAAATGCCTATGTCTGTGGACTGGCTGCCGCTCCCGACGGACGGCTTATCTATTCCGTTTTGACGGGTGAAGTCGGCGGACTTTACTATAAGTCGGAAAACGGCGATGAAAATCATATCACCGCCGCACAGAATTTTCAGCCCTTTGAGATGGACTGCCATGACGGAAAGCTTGCTATCTCCGTTGAATACGGCGGGGGAACAAGGCATATCTCCGTTTACGATCTTTCGTCGGGAAATATGACCGAACTGACGGACGGTGACACTTTAGAGGAATGCCCCTGCTGGTCTGAAACAGGAAAAGAGCTTTATTTCAGCACAGCAGGCATCGGAAGAAACAGAGATGGTATCGCAGCTGCCGTATCTCCCAGAGGTATCTCGGTTTACAGCTTTGAAAAGAATGAAATGACCGAGCTTTGTGGTGCGGAGGACCTTGACTATATTTGTCCGAGAATAGGGAAAGACGGCGCAATTTATTACATAAAGCGTCCATATAAATCGGGAGATGACGGGAATTTCTGGCTTGATTTTCTGCTGTTTCCCGTAAGGATAATCAAGGCAATAGGCGGTTTTCTGAATGCGTTTTCCATAATGTTCGGCGGTGAATCCCTCAGTTCAGACGGAAAGAGCTTTCATAATCCACTGAAAGCTAAGCAGAAGGACGACAAGGAGCTGTTTATTGCGGGAAATATCATTAATGCCGAAAAATCGGAAAAAGAAAACCGCAGACACGGCGACAAAAACCCGGGTATCATTCCTCACAGCTGGCAGCTTGTCCGCAGAAATCATCTGGGGGAGGAAGAGGTCGTTCGGAAGGGTGTAATGGATTATTCCTTTACGGCGGACGGTTCGCTTATTGTTTCCGACGGAAAGCATCTGCTAAAGCTTTCGGAGGGCAAGGAAGAAATATTGTGCAAATGCCGTCTTGCGCAGAATATTGTTGCAATTGAATAAAAACTGATGTAAATTTTTTCGGTTAAATTTGCTGAAAAGGTTGAAATTTTTGTTTTAGTGTAGTATAATGTTAATATACTTGTTTATAAAAATGCAAAGGAGCAGTTAAAATGTACAATGATATTATGGACACCATAGGATATGTTCAGTCGGTCGATCCCGAGGTAGGAGAGGCTATGAACAAGGAGCTTGCAAGACAGCGCAGAAATCTGGAGCTGATCGCCAGCGAGAATATCGTATCTCCCGCAGTTATGGCTGCAATGGGTTCCGTGCTTACCAACAAGTACGCAGAGGGCTATCCCGGAAAGAGATATTACGGCGGCTGTGAGGACGTTGACATTGTTGAGAACATTGCTATTGAAAGAGCAAAGAAGCTGTTCGGTGCAAAGTTTGCAAACGTTCAGGCACATTCGGGCGCACAGGCTAACACAGCTGTTTATATGGCTCTGCTTAACCCCGGCGATACAGTTATGGGTATGAGCCTTGCTCACGGCGGACACCTTACTCACGGTTCTCCCGTAAATATTTCGGGTAAATACTTCAACTTTGTTCCTTACGGCACAAATGACGAAGGCTTTATCGACTATGAGGCTCTTTATAAAGAAGCTAACAAGTGCAAGCCCAAGCTTATTGTAGCAGGTGCTTCCGCATATCCCAGAGCAATTGATTTTGCTAAGCTTTCCGAAATTGCAAGAGCAGTCGGTGCTTATCTGATGGTGGATATGGCTCATATTGCAGGTTTGGTTGCTTCGGGTCAGCATCAGTCACCCGTTCCTTATGCTGATATTACCACTACTACAACTCATAAGACACTGAGAGGTCCCAGAGGCGGTCTTATCCTTACAAACAACGAGTATCTTGCTAAGAAGATAAATTCCGCTATTTTCCCCGGAACACAGGGCGGTCCTCTTATGCACGTTATCGCAGGCAAGGCTGTTTGCTTCGGTGAAGCTCTCAAGCCCGAATTTAAGGAGTACGGCAAGAACATTGTTGCAAATGCACAGGCTCTTGCAAAGGGACTGCTTGACAGAGGTTTTGACCTTGTTTCCGGCGGTACGGACAATCACCTTATGCTGGTTGACCTTCGTCCCTTCGAGCTTACAGGCAAGGAGTTCGAGCATCGTCTTGACGAGGTTTATATCACCGTCAACAAGAATGCTATCCCCAACGACCCCCAGAAGCCCTTTATCACAAGCGGCGTAAGAGTTGGTACTCCCGCTGTTACCACAAGAGGTCTTGACACAGGCGATATGGACAAGATCGCAGAGTTTATGTATCTTGCAGCTAAGGATTTCGATAAGAATGCCGACGCTATCCGTGCAGGCGTTACAGAAATCTGCAAGAAGCACCCTCTTTACGAATAATTTTTTACTTTGACTTTCGAGGGCAGGAGGCAGTTCGTCTTCTGCCCGTTTTTATCGGAGATTTTTATATCAGCTTGGCAAATTGAAATTTGAAAGTGAGATAATTTTATGTCAGAACAAGAATTAAGAAACTTGCAGATATATATTGGAAAAAGAAGTCAAGGGCAAACAGATGAGCAAGTTATCGAACATATTAATAAAATAAATAAAAAAACACCATTAACTCAGGAAGAATGGCATAAACTGATTTTTCCCAGCTGTAATAATGGTTATGTTCAGATACTAAAATTCGTTTTAAGTCATATTGAAAAACTAAATGACATTAATCAGTATATGAAACATACTGTATATGGCAGAAATGAAAATCTAAATGAAGAAAGAATTGAAGTATTAAAAGAATTTATAAAGTATTTATCCGATAATAAAGTGGAATATTTATCTGAAACAATGATAAGTGCCGCTTGGTTTGGAGAAACAGAAATTGTAAAGTTCTTAATTGAAGTCGGTGCTGATGTAGAATATAAAAGTGATAACGGTTTAGGTTTATCGGAATGTTCCGAACGAGCAGAAAAACAATTTAATGATAGTTCGCTGAAAGATTATCTGGCACAACGATAAATTCCAAATTATCTGACTATCTATATTTGCATATAACTATCAAAAAGGTCGTGATAAAAATGTCCGCACCTCTTGCAGACAGAATACGTCCCAAAACTCTGGACGAGGTCGTGGGACAAACTCATATCCTCGGAAAGGGAAAATATCTCAGAAGAATTATCGAAGGCGGAAATATTCCGAATATGATATTCTACGGACCTTCGGGAGTGGGAAAAACAACGGTCGCACGAATTGTCGCCGAAGCAGCAGGGAAGAAGCTGCATAAGCTGAACGGCACGTCCGCTTCCGTTGCGGATATAAAGGAAGTTATCGCCGACACCAACACATTTGAGGGTATCAACGGCGTTATCCTTTACCTTGACGAGATACAGTATCTCAACAAAAAACAGCAGCAGTCGCTTCTTGAATATATCGAAAACGGTCAGATAACGCTTATAGCATCGACAACGGAAAATCCCTATTTTTACGTATACAATGCCATAATCAGCCGTTCTGCGGTGTTTGAGTTCAAGCCTGTTTCGGCTGAGGAGATACTTCATGCGGTAAACAGGGCATTTTCCATACTCTCGGACGAGATGAAAACGGAAATTGAGGTTTCTCCCGAAGCTGCCGAATACATTGCAAGGGGCTGCGGCGGTGATGTGCGAAAGGCTGTGAGCATTGCCGAGCTTTGCGTTATGGCTGCCGAAAACACAGGAAAAATCTCCGTTACATTGGACGCTGCCGAAGCACTTACGCAACGCAGCAATATGCGGTACGACAGGGACGGTGACCAGCATTACGATATTTTGTCCGCATTGCAGAAGTCTATCAGAGGTTCGGACGAAAATGCCGCTATCCATTATGCCGCAAGACTTATAGAAGCGGGGGACATTATCTCGCTGTCAAGACGGCTGCTGGTTATTGCCGCAGAGGACGTAGGGCTTGCATATCCGCAGGCTATCCCCATAGTCAAAGCATGTGTTGACAGCGCATTGCAGCTGGGTCTGCCCGAAGCAAGGATACCGCTGGCAAATGCGGTCATATTGCTTGCCACCGCTCCTAAATCAAACTCGGCATATATGGCGATAAATGAAGCCCTTGCCGATGTACAGCACGGTGATTTCGGAGATTTCCCACGGCATTTGCAGAATGTCCACCTGGACGGCGAGGACGCAAAAATAAGGGGACAGCACTATCTCTATCCCCACGATTATAAAAATCATTATGTTAAACAGCAGTATCTGCCCGATAAGCTGAAAGGTAAGGTCTACTACCATTTCGGCGAGAACAAGACCGAAATGGCAGCAGCGGCTTATCGCAAAAAAATACTTGAAGAAGCGGAAAAATGATGCTCAGAATATTGTTTGTATCAGCTTGCCCGACGATTCCGAGGAATATACCCAGCGGTCAATATGGCTTGCATCAGTGAAATATCGGATAGGCTTTAACTCGGGACGTTCTTCGGGGAGGTCAACGATTATCAGCTTGACCTTCATTTTTTCGGGGATAAGCGCTTTGATGTAGACGGTGGCATTCTGCCCCGGGAAAAGGTTATCTCTCGGTTCTGCAAGGCCTGCCAGATTGGGCGCAAGCTCGATAAATACGCCGTAGCTTTCTGCGGAGCGGACTATTCCCGAAACTGTCTGACCTGCGGAAAACATTGCTGCATTTTCCTCCCAGCTGCCAAGCAGCTCTTTGTGAGAGAGCCAAACTCTGCCGTCACGTACGGCTTTTACTATGACTTTTATCTCCTGTCCGACCTTAAATCTGTCGGCGGGGTGGGATATTCTCGACACGGAAATTGCGTCGATGGGAATAAGGGACGGCACTCCGCAGCCAATGTCAACGAACGCTCCGAACTGTTCCAGATGTGTTACTCTTGCGGGAATGACATCTCCCGGAGCAAGTTGGGATATGTACTCGGAAATGCAGTCCTCCTGTACTTTGCGGCGGGACAGCACTGCCATAGTATTGCCAAGTTCATCCTGCGTGAAGCCTGTAACAATAAAGCTTATGGGTTTGCTGACCTTTGTTATCAGGGCAATGTCCTTGGTTTCGCCGCTTTCAATACCTGCTGCGCCTTCAATTCTCGGAATTATTCCCTTCATACAGCCAAGGTCGACAATAAGGTTGTGATTGCTGTCGCAAAGTATGGTGTAGGCTTCAAGTATCCTGCCCTTTGCCATAGCGTCCTCCAAACCTCGCTGAGAGCGCAGGTAGCTTCGGTTTTCGGGTGTGTTGATAAGTGTTCCCTCGGGATTGAATTTTCTCATTTTGTACCTCCATTGAGTATTTTCCCGAAGTGCCGAGTTTAGTATTTTCGGCACTTCGGAAATCCGCTGAATTCATAGTAGAATATATGAGAAAATTTTTCCCGCTATTCGGTTTTTGGCTAAAAACTTTTTACTGATATACCGCCATAGTTTATGAGTGTCGATGTTACGGGCTTTCGGCTTTGTTCGGAGCAGGTTATCTCAAGGGTAACCGATTCTGACAGCTGGGGTTCGAGAAGGTCACCATATGAGCGTTCGGGAACCTGTACGGCGGTCATATTGTTGTAGGACAAATTTCCGTTTGCGGGACTGTATGCGGGGTAAATGCGGTAGCTTGTGTTCTGAAAACGTCCGCCTTTTTCTTTGATGTTTATGCCGACTATTCCGCTGACGCTGCGTTTTAAGGCTGTGCAGGCTCTTTCGGCGGTGTCGGTGCTTTCAAATTCTGCTGTTATTTTCATATTTTTTTATCCTTTCATATAGCTTCTTGAATGATAAGCTTCATATTTGGTATCATATTTGCTATTATTGCAAAAAAATTATTAAATATTGCAGAAAACAATTGCCTTTTCAGGTATAACAATGGTATAATAAAAGCGTATGCAGTTATGTATTTTTTGAATCGTGTGTGAGGTGAAAAAAATGGACGTAAGACCCGAGGATATTCTGAAAATGAAAAAGAAACACCCCTGCGGCGCAGACAGTTTCCTCGTCCTGCGTTCGGGAATGGATTTCAAGCTTCGCTGCACAGGCTGCGGCAGAGAATTTATGATAGCCAGAAGCAAGATAGAAAAGAATATCAAAAGCATTATCAGAGAAAAGGAAGAGCCTTAGCCGTTTTTTCGTTAATAAATTAATTACGAAAGGAACGGTTATCAATGTTTGAAAATTTAAAGCTTACAGAGCAGAAATATAACGAAATAAGCGAGATGCTTTCCGACCCCGCAGTTATTTCCGATTCGTCAAAGTACACTTCGCTTATGAAGGATTACAAAAATCTTACCCCGCTTATAGAAAAATACAGGGAATATCAGGCTTCGGAAAAGGCTGCCGAGGAAGCCCGTCAGCTTCTTGATGAGGGCGGTCTTGACCATGATTTCAAGGAGCTTGCTCAGTCGGAATTGGAGGAAAACAAGGCAAAATGTGAGGAGCTTTCGGAGGAATTGAAGATACTTCTTCTGCCGAAAGACCCCAATGATGACAGGAACGTTATTGTTGAGATAAGAGGCGGTGCAGGCGGCGAAGAATCTGCGCTGTTTGCAAATTCGCTTTTCAGAATGTACTCCATGTATGCCGCTTCAAAGGGCTGGAGAAGTGAAGTCATCAGTGCAAATGAAACAGAGCTTGGCGGTTACAAGGAGATATGTTTCTCCCTTAGCGGTAATGAGGTCTACTCCCGTCTGAAATTTGAAAGCGGAGTTCACCGTGTTCAGCGTGTTCCCGAAACGGAATCTCAGGGACGAGTTCACACGTCTACGGTGACCGTTGCCGTACTTCCCGAGGCGGAAGATGTGGAGCTGGAGATAAATCCCGCAGACCTTAAAATCGACGTTTTCAGAGCGTCGGGCGCAGGCGGACAGCATATTAATAAGACCGAATCTGCTGTAAGAATCACCCATCTTCCCACGGGTATGGTCGTCGAATGTCAGGACGAGAGAAGCCAGTATAAAAACAAGGACAAGGCTATGAAGGTTCTCAGAACACGTCTTTACGACCAAATGTTACAGGAGCAGAACGAAAAGATCGCTTCTGAGAGAAAATCACAGGTCGGCACGGGAAAGCGTTCCGAGCGTATCAGGACATATAATTTCCCCGAGGGCAGAGTTACCGACCATAGGATAGGGCTGACGCTTTACAGGCTTGATTACGTTTTGAACGGCAATCTTGACGAATTTGTGGACGCACTCATTACCGCCGACAGGGCTGCAAAGCTTGCGGAACAGGGAACAAATTAACTTATTTTTACACACGTAGGAGCATATAATAAAATGGTTTACGATACTCGGATAATTTCCGATTCAGATGAGGACTTGCAATATGCCGCACAGCTTATAAAGGACGGTAAAATTGTGGGTATGCCTACGGAAACGGTTTACGGGCTTGCTGCTGATGCGCTGAATCCGTCTGCCGTTGCGGATATTTTCAAGGCAAAGGGCAGACCGCAGGATAATCCCTTGATAGTTCATCTTGCATCGGTGAATGATATTGAGAAGTATACTCGGAATATTCCCAAAACGGCTTACAGGCTGGCGGAAATGTTCTGTCCCGGCCCGCTTACAATGGTTCTGCCGAAAAGGGAGTGCATTCCCGATATTACAAGTGCGGGGCTTGATACTGTCGGCATAAGAATTCCTGTGGACAGCACAGCACGGCGTTTTATTGCTGCCTGCGGAACGCCAATTGCTGCACCTTCGGCAAATCTTTCGGGAAGTCCCAGCCCCACAACGGCAAAGCACGTTTTTCAGGATATGAATGGCAGAATACCCGCAATTATTGACGGCGGGAGCTGCTGTGTTGGCGTGGAATCTACTGTTGTTGCCTTTGAGGGTGACAAAATAGTACTGCTGCGTCCCGGATTTATTTCGCCCGAGGAGCTTTCTGCGGCGGGGAAGGTCATTATCGGAAAAGGAATAACCGAAGCACTTTCTGACGGTGAGATAGTCAGATCTCCGGGAATGAAGTACAAGCACTATTCTCCAAAGGCAAATGTTACCATTATCGAGGGAAGCTCCGAAAAATACGCCGAGTATGTGATTTCAAACAATGAAAGCGGAACAGCTGCAATGTGCTTTGATTCGGAAACAGCTGAACTCATACGCTGCGGTGTGAAATGCGTACCCTACGGCGATACCTCCGAGGAACAGGCGCAGCACCTTTTTATGTGCCTTAGAGAATGTGACGAGTTAGGATTCAAGCAGGTCTACGCACATTGTCCCGAAAAAAACGGCGTAGGACTTGCGGTATATAACAGGCTGCTGAGAGCGGCGGGATTTGAGGTGATAAAGCTATGAGCGACGATGTTCACGTTGTCGGATTGACAGGACAGAGCGGTGCGGGGAAAACCACCGTTTGCAAGGTTTTCGAGGAAAACGGCTTTTCTGTTATTAACTGCGACCTTATTTCCAGACAGGTCACGGAAAAGGGAAGTCCTTGTCTTTCGCAGCTTGCCGAATGCTTCGGAAAGGATATAATCCGTCCCGACGGTACTCTTGACAGGCGTAAGCTGGGGGATATTGTTTTCGGAAACAGAGAGCTGCTTTATCAGCTTAACGGCATTTGCTATCCGTATATTACATATCAGATAGTGGAGCGTCTTAAAGCACTGAAAGAAAGCGGTCAGCGTTATGTTCTGCTTGATGCACCGACCTTGTTTGAAAGCCGTGCAGATGATTTCTGCGACCTGATAATAAGTGTGACTGCCGACAAGGAGTCCCGTCTGAAACGTATTTTGGAGCGTGACGGCATTACGGAGGAGCAGGCATTGAAGCGTTTCGCATCTCAGCATACCGAGGAATTTTTCAGAAGCCGTTCCGATTACATTATCATAAATAATAAAGATATACCAATACTTATCGAAAAGGCAAAAGAGGTTTCCGATAAGGTCAAGGAGTATTTTAATGCGCAAACTGATTAAGCTTACTGCGTTTTTGCTGGCTGCCGCTGTTATTATCGGTATGATAAAACTTCCCGATATTGCACGGCGGTTCATATATCCCACCGATTACGGTGAATATATCACGGAATATTCGGCGCAGTTTGAGGTTGACAGATACTTTATTTTCGCAGTTGTCAAGACAGAAAGCAACTTTGACCCCAATGCTACTTCCGATGTTGGTGCAAGAGGACTTATGCAGCTTATGCCCGATGCTTACGATTGGGTAAAGTTTCGTATGGACGATAAGCGTGTCACCACATTTGACAATATGTATGACCCCGAGCTCAATGTTGAATACGGCACATATATGCTCAGCCTTTTTCTGGAGGAGTACAGCGGAAATTACGAAACTGCACTTGCTGCATATCATTCGGGAAGAGGAAATGTCAACAAATGGCTCAAAGACCCCGAATACAGTTCGGACGGCACTGCGCTGGACAAGATACCGTCAGCCGCCACCGCTCACTATGTTGACAAGGTTATGAGAGCCTATAAATCATATACTATCTTATATTCCGAATCGGAATAATCGAAAAATCGAAAGGATCTGAAATTATGGCAAAGGAAAAAACAAGTGCCGCAAAGCAGCTTCAGGAAAAGCTCTGCTACAAGAAGCAGAACGGCGGTATGAAGCTCGGCGACAAGGAGATCAAGGAATGTGACAAGTTCGGCGAGAAATACAAGAGCTTTCTCGATGCGGCAAAGACAGAGAGAGAAGCTGTTATTTATGCTGAAAAGCTTGCTGTTGAAGCAGGCTATGTTCCCTATACAAGCGATATGAAGCTTAAATCGGGGGATAAAATTTATGTAAATAATAGGGGAAAGGCTATTATTCTTGCAATAATAGGTTCTGAGCCTATTGAGAAGGGCGTTCATATTGCAGCTGCGCATATTGATTCTCCCAGACTTGACCTGAAACAGTGTCCGCTTTATGAGGACAATGAAATGGCACTGTTTAAGACACATTATTACGGCGGTATCAAGAAATATCAGTGGGCTGCTATTCCTCTGGCACTGCACGGAGTTGTTGTTCTCAGCGACGGCAGCAAGGTTACCGTAAATATCGGTGAGGACGAAAAGGACCCCGTTTTCTGCGTTACCGACCTTCTTCCTCATCTGGCACAGGAGCAGATGAAGAGAACTCTTTCCGATGGAATAAAGGGTGAGGAGCTGAACATTCTGGTAGGTTCCCGTCCCTTCAAGGACGATGAAGCAAGCGAGAGAGTAAAGCTTAACATTCTCGATATTCTCAACAAGAAATACGGTATGACCGAGGCGGATTTCCTTTCGGCAGAGCTGGAGGCTGTTCCCGCATTTAAGGCGAAGGATATTGGCTTTGACAGAAGTATGATAGGCTCCTACGGTCATGATGACAGAGTTTGCGGATATACCGCTCTCAAGGCTATCCTTGACTGCAAAAAGGTGAAAAAGACCGCTGTTGTTATCCTCACCGACAAGGAGGAAACAGGCAGTGACGGCAACACGGGACTTCGTTCTTCATACCTCAAATACTTCCTTATGGACATTGCCGAGAGTATGGGCGCAAAGGGAAGAACCGTTATCTCCAATTCCGAGTGCCTGTCCGCTGACGTAAATGCTGCATTTGACCCCACGTTCCCCGATGTGGTCGACAGAAAAAATGCGGCTTATCTGAATTACGGCGTTGTTGTGACTAAGTTTACAGGTTCAAGAGGAAAATCGGGAACCTCCGACGCTTCCGCTGAATTTGTGGGACGTGTCCGCAAGCTTATGGACGATAACGACATTATCTGGCAGACAGGTGAGCTTGGCAAGGTTGACCTTGGCGGCGGCGGAACGGTTGCTGCATATATTGCAAATCTCAATATTGATGTTATTGACGTAGGAGTTCCCGTGCTCTGTATGCACGCTCCCTTTGAAATAGTTTCTAAGATCGATGTATTTATGACCTACAAGGCATTTTACGCATTTCTTGCCGAATAATTTAAAGCGTTTTTCGCCGCATTGTCATTAGCTTGACAGTGCGGCGAATTTTGTAAAGCGACAGTAACATTTACTGTCAAAACAAAGTGCTTGATGTTTACTGCAATTTACATTATAATAATATCAAGAGGTGAGGAAATGAATACATCAAATCTGAAAAAGCTGAGAAAGGCGGCAAAGCTTACTCAGGAGGACGTTGCGGAAAGGCTGAATGTATCAAGACAGTCGGTTGCAAAATGGGAAAGCGGTGAGTCATTGCCCGATATTGATAACTGCATTGCCTTATCAAGACTGTATAATGTAACGCTTGACGACCTGGTTTTATATGCGAAAAATCCCGAAGACGACTGCACCCCAAAAGGAAAGCATATTTTTGGCGTTGTAAAGATAGACGATAAGGGGCAGATAGTTATTCCCGCAAAGGCAAGAGAGGTATTCGACCTGAAAAGCGGTGACAAGCTGCTGCTTATGGGCGATGAAGCTCAGGGAATCGCAATGGTAAAGCTGAATAACTTCCTTTCGGCGACCGCTGAGATACTTAAAATTATCCAGGAAACCGATACTGACGACTAATTCATCAAAGGAGCAAAAATCAATGTATGCAGTAGAAATCAACGATTTGACAAAGAAATATAAAAATCTCACGGCGGTTGACTCATTGTCGCTGAAGATCAACGACGGAGAGGTCATTTCGCTTCTGGGAATGAACGGCGCAGGCAAGACTACCACCATCAAAATGCTGTCCTGCCTGACAAAGCCCACTTCCGGCGACGCTATAGTTTACGGTAAAAGCGTTACAACTCAGTGCAATGAGGTCAAGGAAATGATTGGCATTTCGCCTCAGGAAAATGCTGCTGCCATAAACCTTACCGTTGAAGAAAATCTTCGCTTTATGTGCGGTATTTACGGCATTGACAAGAAAACTGCCGATGAAAATATCGAGAGGATAGTTGAGCAGTTCAGTCTTAAAAAGGTGCTGAACACACGAGCAGGAAAGCTTTCGGGCGGCTGGCACAAACGCCTGAGCATTGCCATGGCGCTTATTACAAATCCGAAAATACTGTTCCTTGATGAGCCTACTCTGGGACTTGACGTTGTGGCACGGCGTGAGCTTTGGAGCGTTATAGAGTCCCTCAAGGGTAAGATGACGATCATTATCACAACTCATTATATGGAAGAATCTGAGCATCTGGCTGACCGTATTGCAATTATGAAGGACGGCAAGCTAAAGGAATTCTGTACGCTGGAAGAATTGCAGCAGAAAACAGGCGAGGAAAGCCTTGAAGAGGCATTTCTTAAAATCACAGTGAATTGAAGGAGCAGAAAATGAAAAGTCTAATTTTTGCCAACAGAAATCTTAAAGAAATAATGAGAGATCCCCTTAGCTGGATATTTTGCCTGGGATTTCCGCTTGTAATGCTGATCGTTATGTCCATCATCAATAACAGCATTCCTCCGCAGGCGGGTATGACGCTGTTTCAAATACAGAATCTGACACCGGGAATTGCTGTTTTCGGTCTGACATTTGTAATGCTGTTTGCTGCTCTGCTTATTTCAGGTGACAGACAGCAGGCGTTTCTGCTTAGAATCTTCACATCACCTATGAGGTCCTCCGATTATATTGTAGGCTACATTATCCCGCTTATCGCATTATCCGCAGGTCAATCTGTAATAACAGGCATTGCAGGTCTGATAATGGGACTTACAAGTGATGTAACGCTGAATTTTCTAAATATTTTAGCATCGATTATTATCTCTATTCCGTCAATTATAATGTTTATAGGATTTGGTCTGCTTTTTGGAACATTGCTTAACAAGAATGCCGCACCGGGTATCTGCTCCATAATCATTACATTTTCGGGAATGTTCGGCGGAATCTGGATGGACGTTGATGCTATGGGCGGTACGCTGGCTAAGCTGTGCAATGATCTGCCGTTTATTCACGCAGTTAAGGCAGCAAGATTTGCATATGCGGGCGAATTTGCAGACAGCTTTTCGCAGACAGGAATTGTTGCGATCTGGGCAATCGTTGTTATAACCTTGTCAATTATCGTATTCAAAAAGAAAATGAGATTCTGATAAACAATACAAAGCAAATCCGCAGGAATTGAAAACCTCCTGCGGATTTTTTGCAATATGATCAGTTCTTGTCGTCCTCGTCATTATCGTCATTACCGTTATCTCCGCCTGCGGTAATGTTGGCAAGGGGAGAAGCGTCGATGGCGTTTTTGAGGTTTTCGTTTGAAATGTGGGTATATATCTCGGTGGTGGCAATGCTTTTGTGTCCAAGAATGTC
>JAEDOB010000331.1 GCA_016302225.1 Oscillospiraceae bacterium
ACCACGCTGAAATTTGTGGTGGTGATACCCGACTTCGAGCTGAAAACCGAAAAGGCAAGAGCCTGTCTGCCAAAGGAGGTTTCCCACAAGGACGCCGTTTACAACCTTTCAAGAGCGGCACTTTTCTCCGCTTCTCTGCTGACGGGAAAGTACGAAAATCTCCGCACAGCCGTTGACGACAGGCTTCATCAGCCCTACCGAATGGAGCTTATCCCCCACGCCGCAGAGGTGTTTGACACGGCTTATTCTCTGGGCGCCTATGCGTCCTATATAAGCGGCGCAGGACCGTCCCTCATGGCTGTTGTGGACAATGACAACCGCTTTTTCTGCGGAAAAATGCGTTTTGCCCTTGACAGAATGGGTCTGAAAAGCTGGCAGGTGCACGAGCTTCACATTGACAATATCGGCACAAGAATTATTTGATCTCGGACAGGGTATGTCGGATTTTCCGCCATATCCCTTTGCCGTTTATGGTGATATTATGATAGAAAAAATTACCTCCTCCCCCGAGGAAACCATCGAATTTGCAAAGGAAATAGGCAGTCTGCTGAAAGCGGGGGACACCGTTGCCTACACAGGCGGTCTGGGTGCGGGAAAGACTACCTTTACACGGGGGCTTGCCATGGGTCTGGGTCTGCCCGATGATGTGACATCGCCCACCTTTGCCCTGGTAAATGAGTACAGAGGAAAGAACATCACCCTGTACCATTTCGATATGTACAGGATAGAAACGGAGTTTGCCCTTGAATCTACGGGATTTTTCGATTATTTGGACGGACGTTCGGTAATTGCCGCCGAGTGGTCGGAGAACATTTCCGAGTTCCTTCCCGAAAATACTATTTACATTAACATAGAGCGCATTTCCGACGACGTGCGCAAAATTACCGTTAAAGGAGATGACCGCTTTTGAAAATTCTGGGAATTGACACCTCGGGGAACACCGCCTCCGCTGCCGTCTGCGAAAACGGCGTGATTCTCGCTGAAACCACCTTTGCCACACGGCTCACCCATTCTCAGGTAATACTTCCGCTGGCTAAGGAAGTGCTGTCCTACGCCGAAACGGAGCTTTCCGACATAGGCTTGCTGGTCTGCGCTGCGGGTCCCGGGTCGTATACGGGGCTTAGAATAGGCATTTCCGCTGTAAAGGCGTTAAGCTTTGGTCTGGGAGATGTGCCCTGCTGCGGCGTTTCCACCCTTGAAGCGCTGGCGTTCGGCTGTGCGGTCTGCGGGGAGATAGTCTGCGCCGTTATGAAGGCAAGGGCTGATTTGGTTTACTGTGCGTTCTTCGATTGTTCGGACAGGGCGTTCCCCAAGCGTCTGACCGAGGACAAGGTAATATCCGCAGATGAAGCAATTGCGCTGGCTGCGGGAATGAATGTCCCCGTTATGTTTACGGGAGATGCGGTTGAAGGTATGTCCGAGCGTATTGCCGAACGCCTTGAAAGCTTCGCATTTGCCCCCCTTTCCATGAGAACACCTAGAGCGTCCGCACTATGCTTTTTAGGGGAAAATTCCCCGAAAATGTCCGCAGAAGAGCTTATGCCGCAGTATCTCCAGATAACAAAAGCGGAAAAGGATCTTCGGGAGCAGGAAAAGTAAAGGCTGCATTATCCAATTTGTAATAAAATTGTTCTTGAATATAGTAGAATAGTATGGTATAATAAGAGTAACATTTTGTAGGGGCGGGGTTTCCCCGCCCGCAGATTCCAAAGCACGGTTGCTGATGCGGGACGTGAAACCAAAGCATTTATGCTTTTGCCCCTACAACCTTATGTACGCTATAAAAAGGAGAATACTTTATGATAATTATTGGTAGCGACCACGCAGGCTATGAGCTGAAAAAGTCGGTCATTGCGCACCTAAAGGAAACAAACGTCGAGTTCATTGAAGCAGGCTGTATGGACGGCGAAAGCTGCGATTATCCCCTTGTTGCCAAGGAGGTCTGCGAAAAAATAGTAAACGGCGAGGCGGAAAAGGGAATTCTTATTTGCGGCACGGGCGTCGGCATTTCCATGGCGGCAAACAAGATTAAGGGCATTCGTGCGGCACTTTGCGGCGACTGGTACTCCGCTAAGTACACCCGCCTGCACAACGATGCAAACGTCCTCTGCATGGGCGGAAGAGTCATCGGTTCGGGACTTGCTGCCGAAATAGTTGACGTTTTCCTCACCACCGAAT
>JAEDOB010000332.1 GCA_016302225.1 Oscillospiraceae bacterium
CTCAGCTGGACGGCTTCGGAAAGGTGTGGCTTATGGGCGATTTCAACAATCCCGCCGAAATCAGGGGAGAGGGCTATGACCTTATGTTGAAATCGGGCTTTAAGGACTGCTTCACCTGCGCCCGTTTCCGTGATGAGGGCGTTACCGCAGACGGTCATATCGACGGCTGGAAGGACAAGCAAACGGTCGGAAAAATGCGCATTGACCAGATTTGGCACAGCGGGCGGGTGTCTGCCGAAAGCTGCTTTACCGTTTTCAACGGGGAAAATTATCCCGTAATTTCCGACCATTTCGGCGTTTTACTATTGCAAAATCGAAAATAATGCTATATAATAAAGTTAGGAGAATAGAATGAAAACATTTGAATACACCGTCACTGACGGGCTGGGTATCCATGCAAGACCCGCAGGACTTATTGCCAAAGCGGCAAAGGAGTTTTCAAGCGAAATAGTTATCTCAAAGGACGGAAAATCCGCAGTCTGCACAAAGGTCATGGCAATTATGGGGCTTGGCGTGAAATGCGGCGACAGGATAACCGTGACAATTAACGGCGGTGACGAGGAAGCGGCAGAAAAGACAATGAGAGAGCTTTTTGAAGCAAATCTGTGACGGATTTGGAGTGATTAATATGAAAATTTTCAAGGGAAAAGGCGTTTACGGTGCAGCGGCGGCGGGAAAAATTTCCGTGTTCAAGCGGCGGGATATTCAGGTCAAGCGAGTTAAGGTAGATGACCCGAATGCCGAGCTTCTGCGCCTTGAAGCGGCAAAGGAGGAGGCAATCTCCCAGCTGCGTGAGATTTACGAGCGTGCGCTGAAGGAGGTGGGAGAAGCCAATGCGCAGATCTTCGACATTCACATTATGATGATAGAGGACGAGGATTTCAACGAGGCGATAACGGGCACTATAACCGCTCAGAGCGTCAATGCGGAATACGCCGTTGCGTCGACTGCCGACAATTTTTCGCAGATGTTTTCCGCCATGGAGGACAGCTATATGCAGGCGAGGGCGGCGGACGTAAAGGATATTTCCAACCGAATCATAGCGTGTCTGGCAAAGGCTGACTGTCAGACCGAAAGCGGCGGAGAGCCTGTTATAATCTGCGCCGACGACCTTGCTCCCAGCGAAACGGTCACCCTTGACAAGGACAAGGTGCTGGCGTTTGTCACAGCTCACGGTTCGTCCTTTTCCCATACGGCAATACTTGCAAGGACTATGAATATCCCCGCCATAATCGGTCTGGGAGATGATTTTCTGCGGGAGATTAAAGACGGAGATATGGCGGTGGCAGACGGCTTCACGGGAGAATTTATCCTTCACCCCGATGAAAAAACCATTGCAGCAGCCGAGGAAAAACGCCGTGCCGACGAGGAAAAGCGGGAGCTTCTGAAAAAACTCAAGGGCAAGGAAAACATAACGATCGACGGAACGAAAATCAGTATTTTTGCAAATATCGGCAGCGTTGACAATATCGGTGCGGTGCTGCTGAACGACGCCGATGGTATCGGACTTTTCCGCAGCGAGTTCCTTTATCTGGAAAATTCCGACTATCCCACTGAGGAGGAGCAGTTTAAGGCGTACAAGCGGACGTTGGAAAGCATGGGCGGGAAAAAGGTGATAATCCGCACTCTGGACATCGGTGCGGACAAGCAGGCGGACTATTTCAAGCTGGATAAAGAGGAAAATCCCGCTCTGGGGCTGCGTGCCATACGTCTTTGCCTGACACGTCCCGAGATGTTCAAAACGCAGCTTAGGGCGTTGTTTCGGGCTTCGGCTTACGGAAATCTGGGGATAATGTTCCCCATGATAGCAAATGTCAGCGAGGTGGAAGCGGCGTTGGAGCTTTGTGAGCAGGTCAAGGAGGAGCTTCGGCGGGATAATATCGATTTTTCGGAAAATGTTGAGCTGGGGATAATGATAGAAACCCCCGCCGCCGCCATTATCAGCGACAGACTTGCGCCGCTGGTTGACTTTTTCAGCGTCGGCACCAATGACCTTACGCAGTACACCCTTGCCTGTGACAGGCAAAATCCCAAGCTGGAGCAGTTCTGCGATGTTCATCACGAGGCAATTCTGCGGCTTATAGAAACGGCTGCCAAGAATGCTCACGCCCATGGCGCCTGGATAGGCATATGCGGCGAGCTGGCAGCTGACACGGAGCTTACGGAAACCTTCCT
>JAEDOB010000333.1 GCA_016302225.1 Oscillospiraceae bacterium
AAGCTTTGATGCCTCTATACATTCCTCATCGGTTGCGTCAAGTCTGCCGTAGCGGATATTATCCATGACCGTTCCCGTAAACAGGTTTGTGTCCTGCAAAACTATTCCCAGAGAACGGCGGAGGTCTGCCTTCTTTATCTTGTTGATGTTGATTCCGTCATAGCGAATTTTACCGTCCGCAATGTCGTAGAAGCGGTTTATCAGGTTGGTAATAGTGGTCTTTCCCGCACCCGTCGCTCCTACGAATGCCACCTTCTGTCCCGGCTCGGCGAAAATGGTAATGTCGTGGAGGACTATCTTTTCATCGGTATAACCGAAATCCACCTGATTCAGCCGAACATCGCCCTTTAGCCTTGTGTAGGTAGTGGTGCCGTCGCCGTGGGGGTGTTTCCATGCCCAGACGTTGGTTCTCTCGGAGCATTCGGTAAGAGTTCCGTCAGCGTTTTCACGGGCATTGACAAGGGTAACATATCCCTCGTCCGTTTCGGGCTGCTCGTCAATAAGCTCGAAAATTCTGTCCGCACCCGCAAGACCCATAACGACTGAATTTATCTGATTGGAAACCTGACCGATATTTCCGCAGAACTGCTTTGTCATATTAAGGAAGGGAACAACGATGCTGATACCCATTGCAATTCCCGAAATGCTCAGGTTGGGGACGTTGAAGGTCATGAGCGCACCGCCCGCCAGCGCAATCACAACGTACATAACATTTCCGATATTTCCGAGGATAGGCATAAGGATATTTGCGTATTTGTTAGCCTTTTCGGCGTCCTCGAAGAGCTGCTCGTTTACAAGGTCAAACTCGCTCTTGCATTCCTCCTCGCGGCAGAACACCTTAACGACCTTCTGACCGTTCATCATTTCCTCAATAAAGCCCTCGGTCTTGCCGACTGCCTGCTGCTGTCTGATGAAGTATTTGGAGGAATTTCCGCCGACCTTCTTTGTGACCAGCGTCATAATGACAATTCCGATAATTACCAGCAGTGCCAGCCATACGCTGAAATACAGCATAATGGAGAACACGGTTATAATGGTAATTGCGGAGATTATAAGCTGCGGAATGCTCTGGGACACCATCTGACGCAGTGTGTCAATATCGTTGGTGTAATGGCTCATAATGTCGCCGTGATTGTGTGTGTCAAAATACTTGATGGGAAGGTCCTGCATTTTGTCGAACATCTTGCAGCGGAGCTTTTGCAGTGTTCCCTGAGTGATTATCGCCATAAGCTGATTGAAGGCAAAGCCCGATGCCAGCGAAAGGATATAGAATATGACCAGCACGCCGACAATGGAAAGTATCTCGGGCTTGGCGGAAGCCCAGTCGCCGACCTTCCAGTATTTCTCGATAACGGAGATAACATTCTGCATAAACAGCGAAGGCACCGAGGATACCACCGCATTGAAGATAACGCAGAAAAGAGCAACGGGCAGCATTACGGGATAGAAGGAAAAGAGCGTTTTTACAAGCCTTTTCATGGTTCCCTTTTTCGCCATGGGCTTGCCGCCGTGACCGCCTTTCGGAGGACGCATATTAGGCTTCATCAGCGACACCTCCCTTATTCTGTGAGAAGTATACCTCTCTGTAAATTTCGTTGGACTTCATAAGCTCGTCATGAGTGCCGAAGCCGTTAATTTTTCCGCCGTCAAGGACAACTATCTTGTCCGCCTCCTGAACTGAGGAGATACGCTGAGCAATGATTATCTTGGTAGTTTCGGGGATAAATTCCTTGAACGCCTTTCTGATAAGTGCATCTGTTCTTGTGTCCACCGCACTTGTGGAGTCGTCCAGAATAAGTATCTTGGGACGCTTCAGCAGTGCTCTTGCGATACAAAGCCTCTGCTTCTGACCGCCCGAAACGTTTGCACCGCCCTGTTCGATGTAGGTGTCGTATTTATCGGGGAATTTCTCGATAAACTCGTCCGCACAGGCAAGGCGGCAGGCTTCGATCATCTGCTCGTCGGTAGCGTCCTTGTTTCCCCAGCGGAGATTGTCCTTGATAGTTCCCGAAAACAGCACGTTTTTCTGGAGAACGACTGCCACCTGATTTCTCAGCGACTCAATGTCATACTCCCTTACGTCACGTCCGCCGACCTTTACGGAGCCTGCGGAAACGTCGTAAAGACGGGAAATAAGCTGTATCAGCGAGGATTTTGACGAACC
>JAEDOB010000056.1 GCA_016302225.1 Oscillospiraceae bacterium
CAGCTATAGGTATATATTACGCCGTTTAATATAAAATCGGTGCTCCCCGATATGCCGTCGGGGAGCACCGATTTTTTTACCAAACGCCCTCACTGACCCGTTCAAAGCCCGTGTCGGTGAGCCTTACTATATTATCGTAAATGACATAATGCTTGTCGTCATAGGGCATGGAAATGTGGTAATGCCCCGAAAACCACAGCCTGAAATCAAGCCGAGCGTTTATTTCCTCAAAATACTCCGTCAGCCTGTTTGATGTATAGCTAAGCCCCGAAAACATCTTGTCCTGGATAGACTGCGGCAGAGTGTGCGTCAGGACAATATCTGCCTTCCAGCCCGCAGCCGCAAGGGACTGCCTGCCGTACTCCATTTCCTCCTCCGAGGGCAGCTCATCTTCCCAGTAGGAAACGCCCGTCTTTCGGTACTGCTTGTCATGACTTTCCGCCCCGCCGAATGCAAAGAACTTCATTCCGTCTATGTCAAAAACGCTGCCCCTGCACAGATGGATAATATTTTCGGTGATTTTCTGAACACGTCCGCCCTTCCATTCTTCAACGGGATATTCCTTCAAAAGGTCGAAGTTTTCGTGATTTCCGTCTATCCAGAGAGTTGTCCAGGGCTTGCCGTCCAGCCATTTCTGCCAGTATCTGTCCTCCTTGGAATTGTTCCATACCAGCCCGAAATCGCCGCAGATAATGAGATAATCGGAATGTGTCAGGGTGTTCTGAATGGGAAAATTGGCGGCGGACAGCTTGTGAATATCAATGCTGCCGTGAGTATCTCCCGTAATAAATATCATTTCTTCACTTCCTTTTTCGGAACATTCCAAACGCCAAACGTCACATTAAAGGAAATCCCGCATAAATATTGCAAAGCATGGTTTTTACCGAATCGGGGCTGACACCGAATATTTTTCCCATAGCATAGCGGTAAAGGGTAAGCTGTCCCTCATATTTTGCCTTTAGACGGTCATAGATCCTTTCGGGCTCCTTCTGCTTGGGAATGTCGGATTTATAGTCAATAACGGTAATGCTGCCGTCCTTGCCCTTTACGACAAGGTCCGCTACGCCGTTTACCCAGATGTTCTTTCCGTCCGCATTAAGATTCTTCTTATACTTTGAAAGCTCGGCAAGCATTTCGGTAGATTCCTCTGCGCCCATAAAATAGGAGAAGGAAAGCTCCGTGAATATTTCGGCGGAATTTCTGAGTATCTCCGTAAAGGACTTCTCATTTACAAACCAGTTCATAACCCTTGTAAGCTCCTCGGCATAGCCCGACGCTTCTTCAAAGCTGACGGTCATAGCCGCCTCTGTAATTGCCGTGTAAACGCATTTGCGGATAAGCTCATTCATTTCGTCGGCGGACATATCAAAGTTTTTCTTCCAATCTTTTACCAGAAGCTCATAGCACCTGTGCAGCGCAGTTCCGAAAATCGCTCCCTTGGGACGGTCGGCATCTGCCTGTGCGGAAATTATCTCGGGCTCGGCGGGCTTGTCGGCATTGTCGGCAGGCTCGGCATTGTAATTGTCAAAGCCGCTGGGATTGAGGGTAACAAAGCTTGTGTCCAGCTGCTCCTCGGAATAGGTCGGCACCTTGCTGTCGGGGGCAAATTCGGAGAAGGTCACCTTCGATTCCTCGCCATCGGCAGCTTGCTTTGGAGTGAGCTCCATTATGTCAGGGCATTTGTCAATATCATAATCATCAAACAATCCCTCTTTACTTATCAGCCTGTCCATAACTATGAACACTTCCCTTGCACGGGTGGCGATCACATATTCAAGACGCCTTCTTTCGGCAGCGGCAAGCCTCTTAGCTTCATCTGCAAGCTTTTTATCTGCTGAAACATCGGCGTAGAATTTAACAGGCGTGCCGTATTTGCGGTAGCTGAGCTCCGTTTTCAGCTCATTGGTTATGTTTGACCAGATAACAATATTACTTTCCAGCCCCTTTGCTTTATGGGCTGTCATAAGCCGAACGGAGCTGTTGTCACAGGTCAGTGGAAGATTTTTCTCAAAGCCCCTTTCAATATTCTTAGCAAACATATCCGCCGCTTCAATGCGGTTTCCTTTGCACTTTATCAGCATATCCGACAGAAGATGCTCCAGATTTTCGACGATACGCAGAGTTGTATCGGAGGAAAGGTCGGTGTCAGCGGGCAGATAGTAATGAACGTTCCTAATGAGGAACCGGGCGACAGCAAAGCCGTCCATGCCCTTGGTGCATTCCTTTACAGCCATCAGCGTTTTCTTGGCAGCCTCTGTCATTTCATCGGTTATTATTTGGGTGTTTCCGAAAACCAGCTGAACCGCAGCATCTGCCATGGGGTGCTTTCTGAACTTTACGCAGTAATTATAAAGCAGCATAAACCGCTTTATGGCAGCAGAGCTGTCAAGCTCCATCTTTCCCGTTACATTAACGGGGATATTTCGTTTTCTCATGGCGTCAGCAAAAACGGAAATATCCTCATTTCGGGAAAACAGCACAAGAAAATCACCGTATTCCACAGGACGGTAGTCCTCACTGCATTTTTCCGTCTTGCGTCTGTTAGGTATCTTTACCTTCTTTTTCACAAGCTCGGAAATAAGCTCAGCTGTTTCCTCGGCAGAGGCAGTGATCGATTCGCCTTTCGTTTTGCATACATTAGGCGACTTTTTATAATAAACTCCGCTGTCCAAAACAGCGTCATCGCGATCCGCAAGCTTTGGAACCTCTGCGGACATGGGGCTGTAAGCATAGCTGTCCCCTTTGAAATTTCCGTTTACATTAAACTTATTATTTACCCATTCGATTATCTTGGGATTTGAACGGTAATTGCTGTTAAGAACATACACATGACCACAGAACTCAGGCTTGCTTTTTATTTCATGATACACCTGCGGGTCTGCACCCCTGAATCTGTAAATGGACTGCTTGGGGTCACCCACAATAAAGAGTGAGCCGTCACGGAGAGCCTTCTTATCATCGTCATAAGCAAGCAGCCAAATAAGGCTTGACTGAAGCTGATCCGTATCCTGAAATTCATCAACGTAAATGCAGCTGAGCTTTTCGGAATAATGCTTTCTTACCGCATTGTTAGTACGGATAAGCTCCTCGGTTTTCTCGATAAGCTCGTTGTTGGAGATGAGATTGGTACGCTCACGCCTGCGAAATGCCATACTTGCGGCATGAGCAATGTATGCCATAAAATTGTTTATTTTGCGCTTTCTGGCATCCATAAATTTTCCCAGTAAGCTGTCTATTAATTTCTTTAATTCATCGTTAAGGCTGTCTGCTTTATCCTTCAGAGGGTTGTCCTTATACCCGGTAATGAACTTTTGGCAGTCATTTAAACCTTTGAGCCTATCAAACGGAGCGGAGGAAGTATTCGTAAAGGGATCATAGAAATCTTTACATAAACGCCTGTTAATTTTTTCAATATCTGAAATTTTTTTATGTTTTGTATTTAGCTCACTGTTAAGCTTTGCGATCACCTTGCCTTCAATTGCATCTAACAGCCTTGTAATGCAGGCAGTATCCTCCTTTAAATTTTCCGCTGCCTTTTGATTATAGAAAATTGCCGCATTGGACGGCAGCTCGCACATATTATCGTACATCTTAAACAGCGGATTATAACCGTCATAATAATTTTTAGGTGCTGTGGAGATACCGTAATATTTGATAAGCCTTGTCTGCTCCGGGGTAAGGCTGTTGATATGCTTGTAGAAATATTTCAGCTTTTCCTCCTCAAGCTGAGGATCCTCATATATCTCAATATCGGGGCGAATACCCGCTTCAAAAGCGTGCTCCTTCAAAATATTCAGACAGAAGGAATGTATAGTGGATATCGGCATATAATCCACCTCATTGATAAAAGCAGATATGTTCTTGCTGCTAACCGATTCTTCAATAAGCCTTTTCTGAATACGTTCCCGAAGCTCCTCGGCTGCCTTGTTGGTAAATGTGATAGCAGCAATTTTTTTCGGGCTAACGCCGCTGCTTATCTGTTTAACGATACGATCTACTATAAGTGTGGTCTTACCCGCACCTGCGCCCGCCTCAACAAACATATTCTCGTTTGTGCTGCGAACGATATGCTCTCTTTTTTCTTTTTCGGTCATTGCCGCCATTCTCACATATCCTCCTTTGTATTTTTGAAGCAGACACCTTTAAATTTGCAATAATCGCATAAACCCTTCTTTTTGCCGTATTCATATATATTGTTGGCAAAAACATCGACTATCCTTGAAGCAGTATCATCATCGAAATAACCGAGCGTAGTGCCGCAGCACCTTTTGCCCTCGTCAAGACGTAAGGGCGTTGCATAGGTAAATTCATCAACCGTGCAGTTGTCTTTGCTCAGTGCAGCCGAATAAAGAACGTGCTGGCTGTGCTCATTAAGTTCAATAGCTTTTGAACCGGTTTTGTAGTCTATTATTCTTAGATGCTCTTTGCCGTCAGCGTCATAGTAATGGTCAACTCTGTCCAATCTGCCTTCAAGGTTGATTTGTAAAGCTTTTTCCTCATATCCGTCATCATAATTCATCATGTAGGAAGCGTCGGAAAATTCTCCTTCGCACTCCTTGACTATCCATTTGTTTCCTTCGTGCAGTTCCTTATGAAGGCCGCTGAAATATCTGAAAAGTGCCTCTCTCAGCTCCTCCGATTCCATTTTGCGTATTTGGGGATTTTCGCAGGGCTTCGGGAAGCCGTCCACTATCCTTACAAATATTTCGTTGAATATTTCGTCATTAATTTTTTCGGGAACATCGCAGGGCTTAACGTCCTTTAATACACGCTCTGCATATTCGCAGGCAACGCCATGGAACAGATTGCCCTTTTCATAAGCTGCCAGCCATCGGTCGCTGTCTTTCACAAATTCGGAATCGGGAATAAAAAGCTTATACATGAAGAAATACTTTCTGGGACAAGTCAGCAGCTTATCAATTTTTGACGGAGTGCTTTCCACTTCGATCAAAGGCGTTTCATCGAAATCCTCTTCGTAATAGTCATCTTCGCAATAGTCATCTTCATCAAAGTCTTCGTCGAATAATTCTTCTTCGTAAACATCACTCTCGTCAATTTCGTCTTCGGAAATATCGGAAATATTCTCGGGAATTTCGGGAATAGCAGCCCACTTTTTGTCGGACGGCATATTAATATTCCCGAGAATAATATTTTCATTTCCCAGCACAGCCACATTACCGACGTCAAATTCCGCACACAGCATATTGTAGAATACGGAGGGCGAGCAATCTGTCAGCCTTGACAGGTCATAGCTGCTGTAACCGAGATAAAGCTCACTGTCCTTATCCGCAAGAATTGAGCGGATAAGAAATTCCATATCATTATACTGCCTTTGACGCCTGCCTTCGGAGGTTTCGCTGTCGGCATTGTTTTTGACGTATTTTAGCAGCCGGTCATCGGACATAACGGGAGATTCCGTCACCTTCGGCAGAAAATCGGCGGTGGAAAGTCCGCAGATATAGTTGTACCTTCTTTCGCTTACCGACCCGCTGCCGATAATGCTGACATTTACCGCATCGGGCTGTGCTGCCTCGCTGACAGTCATATGCTCCAGTCTGTCTATAAGCAACCGCACTGCCTCCTTTTCGGGGACAGGCTCCTCGTCCATATAGGAAAGCAGCATTAGCTCTTCCTTTAATGCAGGCATAACAAGCTTTTTCTCAGAACTCTTATTGTATGTAAATTCCACCGCAAGCTCCATAATATCCTTAAAAAGCTTTGCGGGAGAGCACTTTCCATCGGCGGAGGTGAATACCCTTATAAGTGCTTCATAGAAAATTATAGGGGCATTTTTACGATCCTCAGCTTCTTCGGGACGCTCCTCTCTAAATGTCTTGCAGTAATTTGCATAGCTGTCAAGCCCCGGGGTGATTTTCGACGAGTCTTTGAAGAAAATCCTTGACTTAACAGTCATTTTCGGGTTGACAAAAGCATTTTCCAGGTCGGAGTGAACAAAGCCTTTTTCCGCCCATCTGAGCAGACAAAGCATAAAGCTTACCATATCCGTTTCCGCTGCGGGATAGGAGGACGAAAAGGTGTAGGGAATTTTCAGGCTGCCCAGCCCCGCCTTGATAAAGCTGCGGTAAGCCTCGGAGGTAAAGTAAACATTGACCTCTCCGAAGGGCTTGTTCTTAATGCTTTCGGCAATATATCTTATTTCGTTTGTGTACCCTCTGCCCGCAAAAAATGTCGGTTTTATGCTGCTCTGCCTGTCGTAAAACCTGTCGTAAAGCTCGATGTTTTCATATTTTTCGCCCGATACTTTTTCAAGCAGACGCTTCTCAATATCCGTAAGCTGAGTTCCCTCCGCAAGTCCGAAGCTTACGCCGTCAAACGACTCTGCAATATCAACAGCGGCTTTGATAAGTGTATAGCTGTCGTATGCCCCCATTTTTTCAAGCTCATTGTGATACATTTCAATAAGCCTTCTCAGGCAGACAATGTTTTCCTCGTCGGTGCTCATATACTCTTGGGTAACATCGTTCATTCGGATAACATTTATTATCCTCATTATCTCGGAAACCGCTGTGGAACACATACTTTCCTTTTTGAAAAAGGGCAGCTTGTCGGAATTGCTGCGTATAAGCCTGTCAATAATTACCGCACAGCTGCTGTTGTCAAGGAGCTTAAAGGGAACAAGCCTGCCGTTTTTGGCTGCATTGCCGATGATTATCTCACGGGCAATATCCGACATATGCTTACATTCGGTATTTACTCTGCAAATGCCGTCCTTGTTGCATTTTCTTATAAGACGGTTACCGTTTTTTACATCTGAACAGATAAGTATTTTCTCCGAGAGGTCATCATTTTTAATCCATTCATTAAATTTCATAGCACACCTCCAAAATTTATTATATCAATTATACCATATTCTGCTTTATTTTGCAAGAACCGCTGAATTATAATGTTGAATGTTTAGAGTTGAGTGTTGAATTTAATGTGCGTAATACTAATCTCTGATTAGAAAGTGGACAAAAAATCTGTGAAAAAGTTAGTGTTTATAGGTTTTGTGCAGATTTTTTGTCTACACCTTCATTGGAGATTAGTATAACCAACAAAAAATTCAACTCTCAACTTTTATCAATATGTAGACAAAACGCCAAAATAATTTGCATCATTTTATTATTTGCCAATAAACAGCCGTTCTGACAAATTTTTTAACTATTTTCCCATAGAAATGCAATTGTTTTCATTTCACTAAAATGTAAAGCAGGGTAAAGAGGGCTAGATAAAAGGGAAGGGGAGTGCAGAGGGGGTTCCACAAACTTATATATATCACAAAGGCAGTTGAGGGAAAAGAAAGCAGAACAATCAAGGCACAAAGTCCCCGTCACGCAGCAACACAGAAAGCCGTAAAATTCAGCGGAACTGCGGGACGGGAAACCCGTCCCCTACAATAATTAGTTTTCAAAAATTGATTTCCATGACATTCAACACTAAAAATTCCACTTTCCACATTTCAAAAAAACTCCTTTCCCCGTCAGAAATGCAGTACTTTTTCCGAAAGCCCATGCTATAATAAAATCGGTAAAGGAAATACACAACAAAATAACGGAGGTATTCACTATGGAAAAAACGATCGCTATCAAAACGGACAACTACGCCATCACCATCTCACAGGCAGCGGACAGGCTGGAAAACATCTGCCGTACATATCTTGAAAAGGACAGCGGCGGAAACTACGCTATCCCCGTCAACAGGCAGCGTCCCGTAATGCTTATAGGTCCTGCGGGTATCGGAAAGACCGATATTCCCAAGCAGACCGCCGAAAAGCTGGACATAGGCTACGTTTCCTACTCCATCACCCACCACACCAGACAGAGTGCTCTGGGACTTCCCAAGATAGTTACCCGCACCTACAACGGAAATGAGGTAGCCACCACCGAATACACCGCCAGCGAGATAGTTACTTCGGTAAGGGACGAGATCGAAAGGTCGGGCAAGGCAAACGGCATTCTCTTTATCGACGAGGTAAACTGCGCTTCGGAAACTCTGGCGGCGCCTATGCTCCAGCTTTTCCAGAACAAGACCCTCGGTCAGAGCAAAATTCCCGACGGCTGGATACTTGTAATGGCGGGAAATCCCCCCGAGTATAACAAGAGCGTTAAGGAGTTCGACGCTGTTACCCGTGACCGTCTTAGAATAATCAACGTTATCCCCGACGGTGCAGCGTGGCTGGACTATGCCGCAAAGCGTGGTCTGAACCCCATCGTTACCGCATTTATCACCTCTGACCCCTCAAAGATATACGCCTTTGACGAGGACAACATCGGTATCGTTTCCCCGAGAGGCTGGGAGGAGCTTTGCATCACCATCGACGCCTACGAGAGAAACAATTTCCCCGTGACCGCCGACCTTGTGGCGCAGTTTATCGGTATCCCCACCGTGGCAGATGAGTTCTACAACTACTATATCCTTGTAAAGGAAACCATTACCGAGGAGGAAATAGAGCTTATCGTAAAAGGCAAGGCAAGCAAGGAGCTTATCAAAAAGGTATCGAACATCAGCGTGAATATCCGCTTTATGCTTATTGAGTGCATGAAGAGAAAGCTCCGCAAATGCGCCGTTTCGGGGGATATGAACGCCGTTAATGAGATGATGAACAACATCGCATCCTTCGTCAAGACCGTGTACGGCAGCAACGGCGAAATGGAGATGTTTATGAGCAGCATTCTCACCGACAGCGACATTGTAAAGGCTGCCATCATCACCCACAACGAGCACTTCGGGAAGTATCTCGATGACGTTACAACAGCCGAGTCCTCCATTAAGAAGAAGCTCAGGAAAACTGCTGCCCGCAAGTCCTCATAAGCCAAAACGGAGGTGTTCCTATGGACGAAAAAACAGTATTTACCGCCGAGGAGAGGGAGCTTTCCGAGGAGATCATCAAGCACACCATGAGAACTGCTGCGTCCTCCTTCCCATTCCTGGCAAAGCCCATATATTCCCTGAAAACCAAGCCTGCCGAGGAGATAGAAAGCATCTGCTCCGACTATGAATATATCTATTACAATCCCAAGTGGCTCATAGATAAGTACACCAAAAACGGGAAGAAGATGGAGAACGCCATCATTCACACCATTCTGCATAATCTCTATCTTCACCCGTCCATGACTACCGAAAATGACAAGGTGTTTGAAGCGGCGGCGGATATGTCCGTATTTTGTATGATGAAAAATGCGGACGCTCTGCGGACAAATGCTGCTATCGATAAGGAGTTTGACGCTTTTCTAAAGCTGTGCGGCGGCACCTCCACCTCCGAGCTGTATAAGGCAGCCGAGGCGGACCCCGCAGTGTTCAACAAGATGTTCTCCATTGTTTCAAAGCTAAAGGAGGACGACCACAATTTGTGGTACACCAAGCGAAAGGACACCCCGCCCGAGCAGGGCAATTCTCCGCAGCAGGCAGGCGAACCCACGGAGATCACCGTTTCCGACGAGCCCCAAAACGGCAATGCCCCTGACGGCGATGCTCAGAACGCAAATGCCGCAGCTGTCGGTTCGCAAATGAACAAAAACGAGGAAATGTGGAGCAGTATGCTTGTTCAGGCAAAGGCAAACGCCCGCAGCCCGCAGTACGGCTCAATGCACGGAAATATGTTCGATGAGATAAAAAAGCCCGACAGATTCAGCAAAATGTCCTACCTTGAATATATGAAGCGTTTTGCCGTACAGGAGATAATGTCCGAGGACCCCGACACCTTTGACGTCATAATGTACACCTGGGGCATGGACAATCTGGAAGATACTCCTATCGTCGAATTCAGCGAAACAAGAGAGCAGTGCAGCGTTACCGACATAATCATTGCCATAGATATGTCAGGCTCCTGCAGCGGCGATATTGCCGTAAATTTCCTGCGTCAGATATACACACTCTTTGAGCAGCTGAATATACGCAGTGCGGTAAATATCCATGTTGTCACCTTTGACACTCAGATAACAAGCGAAAAGACCATTCGCTCACGCAGGGACGCAGAAAAGCTTATCCGTGACTACGAGGGTGTAGGCTGGGGCGGCACAAGCTTCGAGTGCGTTTTTGATTACGCCAATGAATTCTCCAAAAAGAACCGAGGCAAAAAGCTGAAGGGGCTGTTCTTCTTCTCCGACGCAATGGGCAGCTTCCCCGATAAAAAGCCAAAGTACCGCACCACCTTCTTTGTTCCCGTTGATAACGACCCCATGTTCTGCTACGACAATTACTCCTTCGTCCCCGAATGGGTCGAGCTTGTGAAGTACAAGGACTGAGCTTGGGGTTAATGTGGAAAGTGGAATTATTAATTGATTAATGGGTGTTCCCCTTTGGCGGGGGAACACCCATTTGTCGTTTATTTTTTATATGGATTTATTTGAAAT
>JAEDOB010000334.1 GCA_016302225.1 Oscillospiraceae bacterium
TTTCCTCCGTAGTCGTTTCTTCGGTTGTTTCCGCAGTTGTTTCGGTCGGTACTTCGGTGGTTGTTTCGGTAACGGGTGCTTCCGTTTCCGTCAAACTGACGGTTACCTCGGAAACGGTTATCCCGTCACCATCCGAAACGCCTGACGAACAGCCCGAAAATCCTATCAGAACCGCAGCAGAAATTGCAATTGCTTTCTTGTTCATCTATATTCCCCCACTACAAATTTTTCTCACACCGACAGCCGAACAATATCATACCCCTTATCAAAAACCTTTTCAACAGACCGAAGCGATACGGAATTATCCTCATTAATATCGAAATAATACCTCGACCGCTTCACGGGATAAAACCTAGCTTCATCTCCGTAGAAAACCGGCTCTATCATAATTTGATTTTCATCGGAGGAATAGTCCACAATATCATACAATGTCCATATCCACCCGTGAGCGCAGTCTTTGGGAAGGAAACCGTCCTCATCGATTTTCATATTTATTTTGTCGGCGGGCAGCGTCAAGCCGTATTCCTTTTTGACAGCTTCGGAAAGCTGCTCGGGAGTAACGCCGTTTTCATAATCAAGGTCAATGGTATGAAAGAACCTATGCCCCGACGAATCATCGGGCACCCATTCCTCCAAGGGCGTTTCATTAGTGTCGAAAATTCCCGCCAGAAAGCTGATATTGTATGCAATATTTGCAGCTTCATACATAGCGGAGCCTTCTTCAAATCTGTCAAAAATGCTGCCGCCGTCCCAGCCCTCGGGGTACCTGTCGGCGGGATAAAACCCGGAAACAAATCCCCCTACGCCATCTCCCACCGTAAGATGCCATGTTGATTTTCCCAATGGAACATAGTCATTGCTGCTTTCGGCAACATCAAGCAAAACCTCATAATCTGCCGAATAATCGTTGCTGTCAATGTATTTGTAGGAATAATTGCTGAGTCGAATATCCTTCAAAAAATCGTAATCTGTATAGATATAATCACCGCCCGCCTGACCGTTTCCCAATGCGTCAAGGAAATCCTTCACGCCACTTTCATAGGGTGTGTCTATACCGTCATCAGCATATGTTTCGGCGGCTTCTTCAACTGTTGTTTCTTCTGCCGGCGTTTCGGAAACGCCTTCCGTTTCATCGGGAATGTTGTCGGTTACTTCCTCGGGAATATCCGCATTGTCCTCGGTAACAGGTGCCTCAGTTTCGGTAAGACTGCTTAAAACCTCGGAAACGGTTATCTGTTCGTGTGCTGTAACATTTGATGCGCAGCCAGAAAATGCTGTCAGAACAGCCGCCATCATTGCAATTATTTTTCTATTCATAAAAAATCCTCCCTGTGATATGCTATGAACATCATACCACAGAGAGGATAATATTTCAATAGAATTTCCGATTCGTAAATGAACTGTAATCAGAATGTAAGAATTAACCCGTACTTCCGAATCCGCCGTTTCTTTCCGCCGTAACTTCATCGTCAACGGTAATGCCGTACTCGACGAAAATACCCTGCATAAAGCCCGAACCGCCCGCAACCTCAAGGGTCTTGCCCTCGTTAGAATCGTTAGTCAGCTTTGCAAAGATGTGTCCCTCGTTGTCCGACTTGAAATAATCGCTGTCGATAATTCCGACGGTATTATTCAGCTGTAATCTGAACTTAAATCCCAGACCGCTTCTCGGATAGCATTTCAGCACCCAGCCGTCAGCGATCTCCGCCCTGATGCCCGTGGGAATTTTTATGGTTTCCGAAGGTGCAAGTGTAAAGGTCTTGGGGGCGAAAAAGTCATATCCCGCCGAACCCGAAGTCGCACGCTTCGGCAGCTTGATGCTTTCATATATCTCGGCAGCCTCCTCGGGTGTGGACTGCGGAAATGTGTCCAGCCAGTCCTTCTCAAACTGTTCGGGGCTTACCTTGTGGAATTTTGCTATTCTCTGCATAACGTCCTCCTCTGTTTATATCTTACTTTGAGTGTAGTTTGAGTCAGGTATATATTTCTTCCCGCCTTCGGCGGGAAGAAATATATATGTCGTTTTACGATAAATGTGTTTTCCCCCGCAAATACGGGAGAAAACACACCCTTGCTTATGTATTATGAAGTATGACCTTGTCCTCTGCAAGGCTTCTTTTTACGTCAATGACACGCTGATTTGAACTGCCCTTCCAGT
>JAEDOB010000057.1 GCA_016302225.1 Oscillospiraceae bacterium
ATCTGAGTATACATACCTCGAAATGACATAAACGACTCTCTTGCTGATGCCTGCCCCGAAATAATACATATCCGACACACCTGCGCCGCTGCCGATAAAATCAATATTCAGCTCGGACGCAGATCTCCCGTCATACGCCTTGTCGGTAGATGCCATAATGTTTCCGTCAAGATCGCAGACCAATACCGTATCAATAGCAAGCTCGCCGTTTTTAAAGCTTATGATGAAATCCAACGCATCTTCACTCGACCCGCTGCCGTTTAGAAGTGCTTTAACGCTTTCATCTGCGGACACAGATTTTATTCCGGAAATGCAGTTCTCAAAATAAGCACCAATACAGCTGCTCTGAGCTTCTACAACATTTCCGTAATTCTTTTTGCTTATATCATCCGCATAATCCTTTATTCTGCCGGAAGAAATAATGCTTACAACAGTTAATGGTATTATGAGGATCAGAAGCATTATCACCGCAAGCTTGATTTTTATACGCATCTGTTAATCCCTTCTATTGCTTGTTATCAATTATTACTGCATAAACCATAAGTGCAGCAGCCGAAGCTGTCAGTAATGAAATAAATATTTTACCCGCCATGGGGAAGTGCTTTTCTTCATCGGAAGAGGTACCCTCATGGGGCAGATTTTCTGTTTCGTCGGTTGTACCGTCACCGTGTTCGTTCGTTTCGTCGGGAACATCGGAAACAGAGGGCATTTCGCTGTATTCCCCGCTGCCTTCCGAAGGCGGCTCGGTTCCTGTGACTGTTTCGGTCAAAGATACAGCCGTACCGTCTGCGTCGGAAGTTTCTGTGACTGTACCCTCGGTTCTGTCGGTTTCCGAAGGCTGAGTAACAGAGGTTTCATCATTGTCTGCGGAGATCACGGTTTCCCCTATGTTATCATCGGCAGTAGTGACGGAGCCTTCGGGTATTTCGCCGTTTATTTCAAAAATGTAAACAGACAGCGGCGGCATTTCATACTCAAAGCTGTTATCGGAAATATCCTTCACAGTTCCTATCTTCTTGATCTCCGAAGATTCGGAATCCATGCCATAGACCGTGACCGAAGCATACTCTGCCTCAGAGCTTATATTGAAGGTGATCTCCTTATCAAGAGTATAGTTTTTGTTAGACGCAACAACGGTAAGCCTTGTCGGGTCGCTGCCGTTTATTGAAGCAAAAACGGAGCTGTTAATATCACTTCCGTTATCCGCCTTTACAATAGTATCGCCGAAGGAACTGCCCTTTCCGTCATAATTTGTGTAAAGCTCAATGGCAGACCTCTGATAGCTCCAATCCTCACTCAGCGGACGCAGACAAGCAAGGTAAACGCCCTGCTCCGCAAAGCAGCCGAGAGCATCAGCCTCTGCAATTCCTCCGCTGATATGGTCACCGCCGCCGAAATCATACTCGCTGAAGGACAGCTTTGTCCCGGGATAATACAGCTGTATGGACGCCTGTAAAATAGGGATAAGCGGAGTATACTGCTTAAAGGAATGAACGTTGCTGAGCTCCGTATAATCGGGATCCCAAAGCGTCCTGACGGTCTGCATTCTGGTTCGGTTGCACTGCTCATGGGAATAATCGGCACAATCGATCACCTTGTCCCCCGTGGGGCTTATGGATTCGGTGTAATAGTGAAGGTCAAGGCAGTCCAGCAGCCTTTCTCCCGACGCCTTTTCCGCTTTCCGCATTTCCGTAAGATAATAGTCGATAAACCAGTTATACCCGCTGCCCACCTTGTTCCAGTCGGGAGCGTCATTCAGCGAAATATAGGAGGTCAAACCCCTTAAAGAAGGACCGAACACCATTGCGCTGTCATCAACAGCCTTCACAGCCTGAGAAAGAATAATGCTCTTCTCGGTCAGCGAAGCCGCCGAAACGGGAGAAAGCTCCAGCATAGGGAAATTCTCATGCCAATATTCGGGTTCTCTGTCCAGAAAATAGCCTGTAATACCTCCGCTGTCGGCAGTGCCGTATCTTGTTACAAGATAGTGAACATATTCGTCTGTATATGTGAGATTATCGTTAATATCGGGGATAGTAGTGAGAACGTCATTCTTTCTCGGAATAACGCTTACCCACCTTTCGGGAGCCTTTGAGCGGGGCTCCATTACCATTCCGTTGCCGTCCCCCGCAGCGTATCCCAGCATAGGCAGCGTCACAAACCGTCCCGCAATGCCGCAGGAATTCGCATCGCTGACAAGCCCATAGGAATACAGCCCCGGTTCAGCCCACATTCCGTTGGGATAACGGCTGACAAGGGAATTGTCATTGGAATTATAAAGGTCTGCACCGGTATTGGCATTATTTGTTTCCCAATTATATGTAGAAACGGAAACATTACTCTGCTTCACGGCATTAACTGTTATGCCCGAAAGACGGACAGTGTCCGCAACTCCGTAAATATACGGACTGACAGGTGTTCTGCCCTTCTCGGTATCTATATTGAACGTAACAACGGAATCGTCATATATGATTGAAGCCTCCGCATCATACCGAGGCAGGCTGCCCGTAAAAAGAGCGGCAGCGGCGGCTATTGGAATTATACGGCGGAATTTATTTTTCATTGGATTTCCTCTCGGGTATGCAAAAAACACAGCAAATTTAAACAAAGTTAGCTTGTTGATCAAGCGAGCACACCTATATAAAATTATTATACTATATTTCCCGCAAATTTGCAAGAGGAAATCCGAAAAAAATTAGTAATTTTCATAAAAAATACACCGTTCAATCGGACACAGCCTTTTGAACGGTGTATTTTCTTCAGGGAGATGGCTTGCAGGCTCAGGGAAAACCTGCAAGCCGTTGTAAAGTGAGTAATGTATGAAAGGTCATACATTTCAGATATAGAAGTTATCGAAATCAAACTCTGAAAAGGAGGTCGCCGTATGTGGGGAAAGGCCATACCTTTTCGGGGCAGACAGTTTCAAGCTCGTCTGCAACAGCTCTCAGGGACTGCATAGCGGAGAATACTTCGTTTCTGAAATACTTTGCAGTAGCCTCAGCACCCTCTGTATTCTTAGCACCCAGAACCTTATCTTCAAGAACAGCGGTCGCAGAATCGATAGAAGCCACAAGACCGGAAACCTTATCTGCCAGCTTCTTCTCAACGCTGCTGTCGATACCTGCGGAATTCTTGGTAACAACAGACTCTGCAAGGAACTTAGCAAACTCCAGACCTGCGGGAATGATGTCCTTTCTTGCCATATCGATCATGGTCAGAGCCTCGATGTTGATGACCTTGCCGTAGTTTTCAAGGAGAACCTCGGTACGGGACTCGATCTCGCTTCTTGTATAAACCTTGAACTGCTCAAAGATAGCAACATTTTCATCGGCAGCAAACAGAGGAACACAGTCAACAGTGGAAACAAGGTTAGGCAGACCCCTTCTTGCAGCCTCCTCTACCCACTCTGCGGAATAGCCGTTGCCGTTGAAGATAACAGCCTTGTGCTCCTTGATGGTCTTTTTCAGCAGATCCTTCAGAGCTTTATCGAAATCGTCAGCCTTTTCGAGAATATCCGCAAATTCGGACAGCTCCTTGGCAACGATGGTGTTCAGCATAATGTTGGTGCAGGAGATGGAATCTGCGGAACCAAGCATTCTGAACTCAAACTTATTTCCTGTAAATGCGAAGGGAGATGTTCTGTTACGGTCGGTAGTATCCTTAATGAAGTTGGGAAGGATTCCAACGCCCAGCTGGAACTTTGTGCCTGCGCCCGACTCAACGGTGCCATCATTTTCGATAGCTTCAATGACCTTCTGCAACTCGTCACCGATGAACATAGATACAATTGCGGGAGGAGCCTCATTAGCACCAAGTCTGTGGTCATTTCCTGCGGAGGAAGCGGCAATTCTCAGCAGAGGTGCATACTCGTGAACGCCCTTGATGATAGCGCAGAGGAATGTCAGGAACTGAGCATTCTCAGCAGGAGTATCACCGGGGTCGAGAAGATTCTGACCGTCGTTTGTGGAGATAGACCAGTTGTTATGCTTACCGGAACCGTTCACGCCTGCAAAGGGCTTTTCGTGAAGCAAGCAAACCAGACCGTGCTTAAGAGCGATTTTCTTCATCAGCTCCATAGTCAGCTGATTGTGGTCGGCTGCAATGTTAGATGTGGAGAAGATAGGAGCAAGCTCGTGCTGTGCGGGAGCAACCTCGTTATGCTTTGTCTTAGCGAGGATTCCCAACTTCCAAAGCTCGGTGTCCAGCTCCTTCATATATTCAGCAACTCTTGTCTTGATGTTTCCGAAATAGTGATCTTCAAGCTCCTGACCCTTAGGAGATTTTGCACCGAAAAGTGTTCTGCCTGTGAAGATCAGGTCCTTACGCTGATCGTACAGCTTCTTGTCAACCAGGAAATATTCCTGCTCGGGACCAACAGTTGTGGTAACTCTTGTAGCGGTGGTATTTCCGAAAAGTCTGAGAACTCTTACAGCCTGCTCGGAAACAGCCTCCATGGAACGAAGCAGAGGAGTTTTCTTATCGAGGACTTCACCTGTGTAGGAGCAGAAAGCGGTAGGTATGTAAAGCGAACCGTCCTTAATGAATGCGTCGGAGGTGGGGTCCCAAGCGGTGTAGCCTCTTGCTTCAAATGTAGCTCTCAGACCGCCCGAGGGGAAAGAAGAAGCATCGGGCTCGCCCTTTACCAGCTCCTTGCCGGAGAATTCCATGATTACCTTGCCGTCGCCAACAGGTGAAATGAAGGAGTCGTGCTTCTCAGCAGTAACGCCTGTCATAGGCTGGAACCAGTGGGTGTAATGTGTAGCACCCTTTTCAACAGCCCAATCCTTCATTGCACTTGCAACTACCTCGGCTACATCAGGATCAAGGGGCACGCCCATCTTTCTTGTTTTCATAAGGGACTTGAAAACGTTCTTAGGAAGTCTTGCCCTCATAGTTTCCTCGTTGAATACGTTGCAGCCGAAATACTCGGCAACTCCCTGAATTTTTTCTTCTGACATAACAAATTCCTCCCATTGAAAAAATAAGACGCTCCGCCCGACAGCTTTACTGCCGATGCGGAACGTCATTGTTCCAATTATTATATTCAGTTCTTCCCTGCGGTGTGTGTTCCGCTTGGTATGGTTATATGATACACTATTTTTTTCGGTTTGTCAAGGGGTTTTTCAAATTTATTTTGCAAGTTTTATAAAACAATCTTGCAAAATTTTATGAACAACCCAGTCAAACACATCAAAATCGGGTAAAAATGAATTATTTTGCTGACATTAAACCATATTTTACGGCAGAAGTCTGTTAATATCTCTCGGGAACATAGAAGCCAGACGAATGTTGGACTCATTCAGAAGCTTCATGACCAGACGCTCCAGACCGATTCCCAGACCGCCGTGAGGAGGCAGACCGTACTTGTGAGCGGTGAGATAGTATTCAAAGTCCGCAGGATCAAGACCCTGAGCCTTCATCTTAGCTACCTGTTCATCATAATCGTGAATACGCTGACCGCCGCTGGTGATCTCCAGACCTCTGAAAAGCAGATCAAACTTGCATGCAAGACGGGGGTCGTCACGGTCGTTCATAGCATAGAAAGGCGGCTTGGACGACGGGAAATGGGTAACGAAAATAAAGTCACAGCCAAAGGTTTTCTTTGAATATTCGCAGAGAGCGACCTCGTCCTCGGGCTCCAGGTCAAGCTTTGCGCCCATGCCCTTGTCACCCAGAATATCCTTTGCTTCAAGCAGAGTGATGCAGGGAATATCACCGATCTCGGGAATATCCGCACCAAGCAGCTCAATTTCGGGCTGATAATTTGCCTTGAGATACTCCATAACGTACTTGAGCATAGCAGTTTCCATTGCCATAACATCGTACATACTGTCAATATATCCCATTTCAAAATCAAGACCGATATACTCGTTGATATGACGGGAGGTCGCATGCTTTTCGGCACGGTAAACGGGAGCTATCTCGAAAACTCTGTCAAAGAATGCCACCGCTGTCTGCTTGTAGAACTGAGGTGACTGGTTCAGGAACGCAGGCTTGCCGAAGTAGTCCAGACGGAAGATGTTAGCACCGCCCTCGGCACCCTGTGCAACTATCTTGGGAGAGTGAATTTCGGTGAAATTCTCCTTTAGCATAAACTCCTTGAAGCCGTTGCAAACGCCCTCCTGAAGCTTGAAAATTGCCCTTTCATAGGGATTTCTCAGCGCAACCGAACGGTTGTTGAGATTTACGTCCAGAGTGCAGCCCAGCTTCTTTCCCGAAACGTGCAGAGGATATTCCGCAGCAGGCTTGGAAATAAGCTTGATGCCTTTAAGAAGTATCTCAATGCCGTAAATACCGTTTTTATTCTCGGTTACGGTACCCGTTATCTCAACAAAGAAGCCCTCTCTCAGTCCCTCAATGCTGTCGGAGCAGCTGTCGGGAGAGTAAACGGTCTGGAGAGTGTATCTTCCCGTGCGGACGATTATAAAGGAAACGCCGCCCATCTTTCTTATCTTATGAACGCAAACGTCAAGTGTAATGTCCTTGCCGATATTGTTCATAGCATCTTCCAGAGCAAACTCCTTTTTCAGATTGTCGGAGCTTATCTGCTTGATATTGTTCTTAACAGATGGCTTGTATGCAGTGGGATTTGAGTAAGCCGTCATATTTACAGCCTTGACCTGATCGTCGGAGCCGTCGGAATTATCCGAGTCATCGTCAGCCGCAGCGTGAGAAAGCTCAGCCAGCTTCTTTTCCAGCTCCTCCTTGATGACCTTGGGAGTGCAGACACCCTTGAGCGCCTTTGAGCACTGTCCCATAAGGAAACCAAATACCTTAACATCGCCGCTCTTGTACTGATTAACAGCCTTTTCGTTAGCGGAAATAACGCTTTCAATGACCTCTGCGACCTTAGCGGTATCATTGGAAATGAGGAATCCCCTAGCCTTTGCTATCTCCTCGGGATCTCCTCCCTGCTCCGCCATCTGACGGAAGATTGCCTTGGCATCGTTCTTGCTGACCTTTTCGGTATCAGCCATTTCAACAAGCTTTGCAAGCTCGTTTGCGGTAAAGGGCAGATCGTCTACGGAAATTTCGCCAAGATTTACACGGCGCATAAGCTCGCCGATAATAAAGTTTGCAACGCTCTTGGGATTATTGTAAACCTTCAGCGCATCATCAAACAGATCGGAAACAGGCTTCTGATTAACGATTATCTTAGCATCGCCCTCGGAAAGTCCGTACTGTGTCGTGTATATTTCCAGACGCTTATAGGGCATTACAGGCAGCTTTGCCTTGATCTTGTCAAGGTCCTCATCGGTAAAGTTTACCTGTAAAATATCGGGCTCGGGGAAATAACGGTAGTCGTGAGCGTCCTCTTTTGAACGCATGGACCTTGTTTCGCCCTTGTTATCGTCGTAACGTCTTGTTTCCTGAACAACTCTCTTGCCGAAGTCCAGCAGGTTGGACTGACGCTTTATCTCATATTCGATAGCACGTCCGATAGCCTTGATGGAGTTCAGGTTCTTTATCTCGGCTCTTGTACCCAGCTGCTTGTCCTCGGGCTTCATAATGGAGATATTTACGTCGCAGCGGAGAGAACCCTGTTCCATCTTACAGTCGCAGACTCCCGCATATTTCAGCAGCAGCGCTATCTTCTCAACAAACGCCTTTGCCTCCTCCGCAGAGCCAATATCAGGCTCCGTAACGATCTCTATCAGAGGAATACCGCAGCGGTTATAGTCAGCCAGGGAAACGCCGTTCAGGTCGTCGTGGACAAGCTTTCCTGCGTCCTCTTCCAGGTGGATACGGTTGATTCTTACATTCTTTTTCTTCTTCTCCCCGTCAATCTCAAATTCAACGGGAACAACGCCGTTTATGCAGAGAGGCAGCGGCATCTGAGAGATCTGGTAAGCCTTCGGCAGGTCGGGATAGAAATAGTTCTTTCTGTCGAAAACGGAAAATTTGTTAATATCGCAGCCGAGAGCAAAGCCCGCCTTTACCGCATATTCAACGGCTGTCTGATTGATAACGGGCAGAGTTCCGGGCATACCCGAGCAAACGGGACAGCAGCGTGAGTTTCTGTCACCGCCGAATTCCGCAGAGCAGGTACAGAAAACCTTTGAGTTAGTCAAAAGCTCGGCGTGTATCTCAAGTCCAATAACAGGAATATACATTGTAGAAGTACCCCCAATCAATTGATCTTCGGCAGACGGCGTTCAAACTGCTGCTCGAAAGCGTCCGCAACACGAAGAATATCTGCCTCGGCGAATTTGCGTCCGATAACGGACATACCGATAGGCATTCCCTTTTCGTCATATCCGCAGGTAGTGGAAACGGCGGGCAGAGAAGCAATATTAACGGTAACTGTGCAAATATCAGCCTGATACATCTTTGCGGGGTCGGAAATATTTTCGTTGACTCCGTAAGCAACCGTAGGAGCTGTCGGAGTAAGAATAACGTCGCATTTTTCAAAAATATCGGCATATTCGGCGGAAATTTTCTGCTTGAGAGCCATTGCCTTGCCGTAATATGCGTCGTAATATCCGCTGGAAAGTGCGTAGTTTCCGAGAAGGATTCGACGCTTAACCTCCTCGCCGAAGCCCTCGCTTCTGGAGTTTGCGATAAGCTCGTTGAAGTTTTCGCCTACCTTGGAGCGATGACCGTACTTGATGCCGTCATATCTGGAAAGATTTGAAGAAGCCTCCGCAGACGAAATAAGGTAGTACGCCGCAACAGCGTATTTCAGAGAAGGCATAGAGCAGTCGATAAGCTCAGCACCCATGCTCTTGTAAACATCGGCAGCCGCAAGAACCGCCTTTCTAACGCTGTCATCAATGCCCTCTGCGTAAAATTCACGGGGCAGTGCTATCTTCATACCCTTTATGGGCTGACCAATCTTAGCAGTGTAATCCTCCACGGGATTTTTGGAAACTGTACCGTCGTGGGGGTCATATCCCGCAATAGTATTGAGGATAAGTCCGCAGTCATAAGCGCAGTTTGCAATAGGACCTATCTGGTCAAGAGATGATGCAAACGCAACCAGACCATATCTGGAAACTCTGCTGTATGTGGGCTTCAGACCTGTTACACCGCAGAAGGAAGAAGGCTGACGGATAGAACCGCCCGTGTCCGAACCCAGCGCAGCAGTGCAAAGCGAAGCCGAAACAGCCGCAGCCGAACCGCCCGACGATCCGCCGGGAACGCAGCCCGTGTCATAAGGATTTACAGTCTTTGCAAAAGCGGAGGTCTGAGTGGAGCCGCCCATGGCAAACTCGTCCATGGAAGTCTTGCCCAGCATTACAATGTCCTCTTTTTCAAGCTTTTCCATAACGGTAGCATTATAAGGAGGAACGAAATTCTCCAACATTTTTGAAGCGCAGGTGGTCTTAACACCGTCTGTACAGATATTGTCCTTGATAGCAAGAGGAATACCGCAGAGAGGTCCTGCCTCACCGCTGTCTATCTTCTTCTGAGCCTTTTCAGCCATTTTCACAGCAGAATCGGCAGTTACAGTAATGTAGCTCTTGATTTTTCCGTCCGTTTCGGCAATTCGGTCGAGATACGCCTTTGCCAGCTCGGGAGCGGATATCTCACGTCCGTCCAGCATTTTTCTAGCATCACGGATCTTAAGCGCAGTAATATCCATTTTTCACCGTTCCAATCTTAATGTATTATTCCACAACCTTGGGCACAACGAAGCTGTTTTCGCTGTTCAGAGCGTTTGCAAGTATCTTTTCCGTCGGGAATGACTCTGCGGAAATGTCCTCACGCAAATCGTTCAGGTAGATATTTTTGTTGTCCGCAAAGGGATCGTACTTTATATCAATATCCTTTATTGTGTCCATAATATTAATGATGCTGGTCATATCCTTGGCGACTTTTGCAAGTTCTTCCTCGGAATAATTCAATTTGCTGAGCTTTGCAAGATACCTGACCATATCCAGATCCATAATCAAAACCTCATTTCGCATTATATTTTCGGACGTAGAATCCAAAACATAAAATCATTATACACCATCTGCCGACTTATTGCAATAGAAATTTACAAATTTTCTTAATTTGATAATACCAATTTAAAATCTTGCAAAATTCAAAGCCTAATAAGCCCCCTGTCATACATTTCCTGAACGGCTAAAAGTATACCCGTTCTGCCCGTGGGATATGTGATACCGCCCTGCACCCACGCAGCAAAAGGCTCTCTGATGGGCGCATCTGCAGACAGTTCAATGGACGCACCCATATTGAATGCCCCCGCAGCCATAATGACCTTGCTTTCATATCCGGGCATATCCCACGCCTCGGGAGATACAAAGGAATCCACGGGCGCACCCTTCTGAACGCCCTGAACAAACGCCGTCAGATTTTCCTCATTTTTCAG
>JAEDOB010000058.1 GCA_016302225.1 Oscillospiraceae bacterium
CATATGAAAGACGCAACAGTTGAATTTTTCTTCGGCGGAGTGTCCCCCGACGGATTCAGGACTCGCTTTGGTGACATTTTTGCAGACAATGAGTATTTCACCTACATAATCAAGGGCGGTCCGGGAACTGGAAAATCCTCGCTGATGAAGAAGCTTGCCGCAGCATTTCCCGATGAAGAAAAGGAGATCTACCGCTGTTCATCGGACACAGATTCCCTAGATGCCGTAGTTTTCAAACGGTTCAAGGTGATATTTATAGACGGCACCGCACCCCACACCTTCGACCCCGTTTATCCCGGTGCAACGGCTCAGATACTCAACATGGGCGAATATTGGGACTCGGGAAAGCTTTTCTCAAAACGTTCCGAGATAATCGCCGCAACCGAGGAAAACGCCCAGTATCATGGAAGATGCAGGCGTTTTGTTTCGGCGATTGCTTCACTTAACAGCGACAGCTTTACCATTGCATTACAAACGCTTAACCTTGAAAAGCTGGAAGGCTTCGCAAACCGTTTCACCAAAAAGCTTTTCCCCAAAAAGGACACCGACACCAAAGGCACTCTGTCCTACAAGCAGCTGTCCGCACTGACAAAGGACGGCTACAAGACCCTTATCCCCGACGGCTACACAGTTTATCTGCTGCGTGACCCCTACTGCGCAGGCAGCGATTTTCTGCTGAGAAGCCTGTCCGACAAGCTTATTGAGCGGGGCTATGACATAACCGTCAGCGAATATTTTATGCTCCAGACTAACGCCTTTGAGCATATGCTTGTTCCCGAATTGAAGCTGGCATTTATAACCGCTTCAAACTTTAACGGTCTTGAAGATGTGGAAGGTTCGAGGATAAACTTTGCAAGATTTTACGGTAAATCGGCAATTGCTGCCAAAAAACAGCGTCTGAACTTTAACAAGAAGGCAGCCGCCGAGCTTTCCGAAGAAGCGTCGGAGGCTCTGACCAAGGCAAAAGAAATTCACGACAAGCTTGAAAGCTATTATATAGATTCCGTCAGCTTTGACGAAATAAACCGCCTGTCATACAAACTGATCTCCGTTTTGAAGGGAAAAGCGTGATTTACGAGGCGTTCCTGCGGTAAAGAGTGATCGGCTTTTCAGCCGACTTGCGGGAACGCTTCAAGCTTCCGCCCTTCATGCAGATAGAGATAGGCTTTCTGAGAATAGTTATCGAACGCCTGTCAAGAACAATGTGCTGCCCCGAAACTGCGCTCATTCCCAAAAACAGGACAACCATGACTGCCGCCACTCCGAACCCGCTGAGCATTTCAGCCGAAAAAGCCGCAGCAGCAAGAAACACCAGAGCCACAAGCTTGATAATAAGTCTTTCCGTGTAATTAAAACCTTTCATAATGCACCTATCCTTTGTTTTCAGCCCTGTTTTTCTGTCGGGCTTGTGATGTTGATTCGCTTCATTCCGATAATAAACTGCGCATATTCATTACAGAATGACTGTTCTATATGTTCTTTATACTATTAGAACAATTTATCCGAAACATTGTTTCTGTTTATATTATAGAACATCTTTTTACTTTTGTCAATACCCGATTATCCAAATTTGGGTACATTAGGGCAAAAATCGAACGTTTTTTCTTAATTTTGTAGAACAAAACAAATTTCAGGGATTATTTTATTGCTTTTTGCATAGAACAAACATATCACTTTTGACAACCAAAAAAGCTGAATTCCCTAACAAGAGGAAATTCAGCTTTCATATTTCATACTTTAAAATTCAAAAATACATATACATCTGGCATCTGAGCATGCCGTTGTAAAGCTTTCTGCGGCGGTTTGCCTTCTTGCCGAAGAATTTCTCAAACTCATCGTGGGGAGAAATAATGGAACAAGGGTGTTCCTTGTCGGCGGCGAAAACCTTGCCCATTTCGGTGTAAAGCTCCTCAGCTTCTCTTATCTCAAGCAAACGCTCACCGTAAGGCGGATTGCAGACAATAACAGAACCCTCCGAATTGACAAAATCCTTCACATTCTTCCGCTCCACGGTAACGCACTTGGCAATTCCCGCCTTCTTGCAGTTATTCAAGGTAAGCTCCACACATTCGGGGTCAATGTCCGAACCGTACGCATGGAACGGCTCATTTCGCTTAATACCGTCAAGTGCCCTCTGACGCTCGGTTTCCCATATCTTTCGGTCGATGCACTCCCATTTTTCAGCCGAGAATGTGCGTTTAAGCCCGGGAGCAATGTTAAGCGCCTTGTAAGCCGCTTCGATAAGCATTGTTCCACTTCCGCAGAATGGGTCGCAGAAATTAGAATTGCTTCTTATCCTTGCAAGGTCTATCATTCCCGCCGCAAGTGTTTCCTTGATAGGAGCAGCATTTGAATTGCGGCGATAGCCTCTCTTATGCAGTCCCATACCCGATGTGTCAAGGTAGATCGCTGCATTGTCGTTCATTATGTTAAACTGTATCTGATAAGTGGTTCCCGTTTCCTCCAGCATACCGATCCCGTAAACAGAACCCAGCTTTTCCGCCGCAGCTTTCTTTACGATAGACTGACACGTTGGAACACTTGACAGCTTTGAATTAAGACTGCTGCCCTTCACGGGGAACGCATCATACTTTCCCACAAATTCCTGCCAGTCGATCTTCTTAACGCCCTGAAACAGTTCCTCAAAGGTCATAGCCCTGAACTCGGCAAGCTTTATCAGCACTCGCTCGGCAGTAGCAAGGCAGAGATTTGCCCTTGCAAGTATGGATAGATCTCCCGTAAACGACACCTTTCCGTCGGTAACGGTAATATTCTCTCCGCCGATCTTCTGAACCTCAAATTTCAGCACACTTTCCAATCCAAAATGACATGGACAGGTGTAGGTAAGCTTGTCCATTTAAAATCTCCTTTACTTACATTAGTTAAAACGCCGATCTCCCCCATTTCAGAGGGAGAACGAAAATTACTCACCCTGAGCAAGCTGTGCAGCCGCATTCTGACCGCCCTGTGCAGCAGCAGCCGCAGCAGCGTTCTGAGCTTCTGTCTGTGCCTGTGTGGTAACCGTCTGAGAAGGCTTGGCGCCGCAGCTTGTGCAGACAGGAGGAATGTTGGAGGGCTTATAGTAACCCTTTGCTCCTGTGGGACAAAGTCCGCTGGCTATCATTCCCGTATTTGCACAATAGTAAAGCTCCTTAACGTTGGAGTTTGACGGGAAATTGGTGACAGGACCCGCTTCGGCAATATCTCCGAAAATGCTCTTCCACAGCTTGGCAGAGCTGTAATAGGTGTTCTGAACAGACTGACTTCTGTCATCATAACCGTACCAAACACCGCTGACATAGTCGGGTGTACAGCCAACAAAGGCAATATCTCCCCAGTTCTGAGATGTACCTGTCTTACCCACAAGCTTCTTTGTAGGCAGCTTAGCGGCACGGCCTGTACCGGCTACCTGATCCTCAATAACGCATTCAAGCAGCTTGTTCATAACATATGCGGAATCCTTGTCAAGAGCCTGAATAGGCGTATATGTGTTCTGTAAAATAGCATTTCCCGTTGGGTCAATAACCATGGAATAGGATGTAGGCTCGTAGAATTTACCCAGATTACCGAAAACCTGATATGCTCCCACCAGCTCAGTCAGCAGAATACCATTGTTAAGAGCACCAACGCTCAAAGGAGCAAGGTCGGCATCATAAGGTGTCAGGGTGGTAATATGGAATCTGGACTGCAGGAAGTTATACACATTTGTGGGACCTTCCATCTGAATAAGCTGTGCAGGGATAGTATTCAGCGAACGCAGGAGTGCCTGGAAGGTGAAATATCCGCCGTAGCTCCAGCGATTGGAATAGTTCTGCGGCCACTGTCTTTCACCGCCGGGAGCATTTGCGTCCTTGATGGTGATAGGCTTATCGGTGAAAATAGTTGACCAATGGATAAGGTCGTTTTCGATGGCATAGCCGTAAGAGGTGATAGGCTTGATACAGGAACCCGGCTGACGGGGCTCACGAGTAGCATAGTTCCAGCTGTTGTCAATAGGTTTCTCGCCCACGTCACCGACGATCGCAAGAATATTTCCCATATAATCCATAGCCACAAATGCAGCATGAGGAGGATTTGCAAGAACCTCCGCAGAGAAGGTGGTGTAATCCTCAAACTTTGCTTCAACAGCCTTCTGCATTTCAATATCAACGGTACTGTATATCTTGTAACCGCCGTTGTAAAGACGGGACTGCGCTTCGTCGAAATCAATGCCATACTCGTCCATCAGACCATAGGTAACATCTCTGATGACCATATCCACAAAATAGCTCTGAACGCCCTCATTTACGAGAGAGTTTTCATCTTCGACGGGAGCATTTGGGTCACGGAACACAAGCTTTGTGTTGCATGCCTCTTCATACTGATCCTGAGAGATAGCACCGTTTTCCAGCATAGCTTTAAGTACGAGAAGACGTCGCTTTTCGTTTCTTTCAAGAGCGGTATTTCCGTCCTCGTCAACGTAGCTGCTGAAAGGATTGAGGGTGTTCGGCGATTTGGGAATAGCCGCAAGACACGCCGCTTCTGCAATAGTCAGCTCGGAAACGTCCTTGCCGAAATACTTGTTTGCAGCCGCCTGAATACCCGCAGTATTTCCGCCGAAGCCTATATAGTTCAGATAAGCCTGCAGAATGTCCGCCTTGGTACAGGTTTCCTCGATATTCTGGGCACGGAATATCTCTCTGACCTTTCTGTCCCAGTTCTTGTCATCATCACCCGTAACGTTCTTGATAAGCTGCTGAGTAATGGTAGAACCGCCGAATTCATATCCAAAAATATTGTCCATAATTACATTTACAAACGCCGAGAATGTACGTTTCCAGTCAACGCCTGTATGGTCATAGAAACGCTCGTCCTCGGTGTAAACGAAGGCGTCCTGAACGTGCTGCGGTACCTGCTCGATAGAAACGGGCTTACGGTCAGCACCCCTTGTTATCTGCTGTATCTCAACGGGATTACCGTTTTTATCGTAGGCATAAATAATGGTAGTATAGTCCATTTCCAGCGAATACAGGTCAAGTGTAACATCATTTGCCTGGTCCTGAAACTGAAAGATGTACACCGTCAGAGCCGCCGCAATTATGGAAATTGTTATAACTATAATAAGTATAAGCGAAAGTAGGGTCGCCCCGATAACCATAAAGGTACGCTTGACGGGGTGCATTCGCTTTGCTTTTTTCTTCTTGACCGCACCGGTAGCCGAACTGCTCATAGGAAAAACCTCCCTGAAATTATTCAAGGCGTCCTGCAAAATGCCGCACCTTGAGATTGCAAAATAAAACGAATATGATATATATTATACCACAAAATCTGATAAATGGGTGAAAATATCCGCATTAAAACCGAAATGTAATTATTTTTGGCAGATTAAATAAAATTCACGTCTGTAAATCGGCATAATAACAGACTTCAAAAGCGAAATATCCGAAAAATAGCATCAAATTACAATTTGGTATCAATTCTCCGAAAAGAAGATAGTTTTAAAACCGTCCTCTTTCAGAGCCGAAGCCGTTTCCGAAGATGGCTCCGAACCGTGAAGCACGGGAATAATGCCAAGACTTCCGGATTTCAGACGGACAGCGTTCATGACCGTAACAGCCTTCTCCGCCTCGGACAGCGTTGAAAGATCGATCTCGCTGTTCTCCACAACGATAGTTCCGCTGAAATCCGCAGGATAGTATTCCACACAAATAAGGTCTGCTGTAAGCTCATCGGGCTTGAAAACCTCTGCCGTACCGTTTATAATGTCCTTTGCGGAAACGCTGAGTGCTGTTTTCCCGCCCGCTTCATCGGCAGATTTTTTGACAATGTCCACAGAATTTATCAGAATTTTGTACCTGTCGGCAGATTTTACGATGTCACCGATATAGTTAAGGTCGGAGTTATGGAACGGCGGGAAAATAACGCCGTCGCAGATGACCAGCTCAAAGCCTGCCGAATAGATCTCGTCGGCAAGAAACCTGATATATTCCTGAGTATTGGTGTCAAAGGGCGAGAGCCAAGGCTTTCCGCCGTTGGTGGGACGGTTATCCAGCCAGTTGGAATTGTCCGACGCAAATTTGTAGGAGCAAATTCTTGTTCCGTCGGGATAATCGTAGCGGTTGTTATCGTTAAGCAGATTTATTCTTGCAATTGGAGTAATGCCCATACTTTTCAGTGTCATTGCGATCTGCTGTGCGGGCATTGTGGACTTTATGCTTTCCTCGCTGAGTGCGGCTATCTCCGAATAGGTCTGATAATAGAACGCACCGCCCGCCGCTTTAAGCTCAATAACAGCAGCCGTACAGCCCTGTTTTGAAGCCTTTTGAGCAGCACTGCCAAGCTCTGCGGAGATGAGTATCTCCCCTGCCTTGAATTCCAGAGCGTAATAGCTTTCATTGGAAACAGGCTCGGTAACAGCCGTCGTTGTTTCCGATTCCGATACAGAAGAAATTTCCGTTTCAGACGGTTCAGACTGCTGAGATTCAACGGGCATTATGTCCTCAATGGTGAGATTGTCCCTGTTTTTCCAGCTGTTTATGAAATTCACAACAGGGTCGCAGATACTGTAACCCACAAACACCAGAACAGCCATAATCAGAATGACAGCTATCCAAGAGGCTAATTTCTGCCCCTTTGTTTTGGGCTTGCGGTAATGCTTACGCTTATTTGAACGATAGACCTTTATTCCGCCTTTTCTGTTCATATTTCTTTCCTTTCAAACCTTCCTGCAAATTATCAAATGACATAGGTCAGCTGATGTCCCGTCAGACCGTAGCAAGCCATTGCCAGAATACCGTTATATATCAGAAGCGCAGGAAATCCCCTGAAAAAGGCAGGCATTTCGTCGGAATAGAGCTTGTCGTAAACAATTGCCGTCATATATGCCGCCACCATAAAGCCCAGTCCCGAGAACAGTCCGAAAACTGCGAAATCTGCGGGAGATGTGCATTTGTCAACGCTCAAAAACAGTATCCCGAAAACAGCACAGTTAAACGCCGAAATATGGACATACTTCTTTAACCCGTCAAAGGTATCATACTTGAATTTCCAAAGCATCAGAAGCGTAATAACGTAAATAAGGCTGAGCACGGCAATGAACACTATTGGCATATAAAGCGGCTCATATTCCCCTTTTGGCAGATAGGAAAAGAGAAAGTATGCTATTATTCCCGTTATGGTCGTCATATATGTTATGCAGATTCCGAAGCCCAACAAACGGCTGCGCTTTTTTGCGACCATAAGGGCGGTGCTCATACCAATCGAGCGGGTAAAAACGGCATTTTCGGCAATCATGGAGATAAAAGCTATCTCAACCAATCTCAGAAATACACTCATTCTCTCTTTCTCCCTGCAGCGTAAATTACGGCTCTGAACAGTGCGGCACAAAAGCCCAGCAGGATAAGTCCTCCCGCCGTTGTGGAAAACATGGGCATAACCGTCGGTATTCCGTAGATAGAGCCCATCAGCGAGCCGCCCGAAAGCAATTCCCTCACCGCCGAATACAAGATAACAGCAACATCATATCCGAGGATATAAAAGATAATATCCGTAAACATTTTGCTGCGCTTTTCTCTGAAAAATTTTACCTCCGACTTGGAGATGATAAACGAATTGGTAATAAGCAGCGGCGCAAATACTCCCATCTGAGCAAGGTCGGACGGAAAAAGCTGATTTGCGATGATGTAAACGGGTACATACACCAACGCCGCAATAAAAGTATATAATATTATGCGGACTGCATAAACTATATTTCTCGGGACAAAGGAAGAGATAAGCAGCGAAAGAAAGGTCACAGCCGTAAACATTGCCGCCAGCATAAGCCCGTGCCTAAGGCTTGTGGCATAGGTCACAGCGGGGGCAATTACCAGACCGCTTATAAACAGCGCATTTTTCGTGGTCAGACCTTCATAAAGGCTGCTGTCCTTATCGCTCATTTTCATCGCCTCCGTCTATGGTAAACTGCATCATAGGCATATCCTCCAGCAGCTTTTCGGCATTTTGCTGAGGAGTATTCTTCTTGGGCTTAAACAGTCTGCCAAACAGCTCTCTTGCATTATCTGTCAGACGGTCTATCTCTCCGCTGAGGGGCGACACTGCCAAAGCAGCGTAAACCACCGCATTTTCAGCCTTTCCGTAAAATCTGAAGGCGACGATGAACAGTCCCGCCAGCAAGCCGTAAATTACCCTTGCAAGCCGTGTTTTCGGAACAGCCGAGCTGTCACACACAAGAAATATCAGCCCGAAAAGCAGCATACCGCTGCAGTAGGTCAGAAGAACTCCGCTTAAAGGTGTCCGTCCGTAAGGGTGATAGAAATATGTAAACGTCAGCAGAACCGCCGAAGCACTGAACAGCGTCAGTCCCGAAACAGCCCGTCTGCCCACCAGAATAACGGCACATACCAGAAGTATCAGCATATGGCAGGCGCCCATAGGACCGTAATACTGTCCCGTCAGCAGATCAAGAACAGTCAGTGACGGGTCATCGGTCAGGGTAAGCGTTTTTGACAGCGACTGTCCCAGATTTACGGAAACAACATTTGCAAGCTCGGGAAAAACAAAGGGCTTAGGATATGTCAGCACCGTATCGGGAAACGAAAGTGCCATCATCAGAAACCCAATAGCGGCGCAGTTGAATATCCTGCCGTCCTTAAATGTGAAAATATATCGCCCGATAACTATGGACAGTACAGCAGCCCCCGCCAGTACTGTATATCTCACGGAAGCGGGCATCATCATGGCAAGGGTCAGCCCCGTGGTTATTGCTCCCAGGTCTGCAAGGCTTGCCCTTGATGAACGCCCCCTCAGCTTGCAGCATACAAAGTCCGTCAGACAGCAGGACAGCACAGAAACGCCTATTACAACAGCCGCTCTCGCACCGTAGTAATAAACGCTCATTCCCGCAAGAATTATTAAAACAAATATGTAATCGGGACGATTTTCACGTTCCGTTCTGATACTAACATTGTCTGACATTTCCGCAAAACCTTTCGTAATCAAGAATAAAGAAAGGAGAAATTCCCCTCGGGAATAGTTCGCAGCGATGAAAACCGAAATTCTAAGCTCCGTCACCTTGAAGGTCACAGTTCCGCCGCAGGATTTTGAGCTTCTGGGTATTGATAATTATGACGTTGACTCCCCTGTTTTCGTGGAATTTGTCATTTCTGGGATAATGTCCGAAACAGGGATAGACCTTTCCGAGGAAAGACTCTGTGCCGAAGCCTTTGACACTCCCGACGGCGGCTGTATAATGTACCTCTCCGCCCCCGACCTTGATGAAGGCTTCATTTCGCTGGGCGAGCTTGCCTGTCCCGTCTATGAAACGGAAAGCATCTCCGACCTGATAAAAATGTCGGCAATATTCAGAAAAGCCTTCGGAGATACGGAAACAAGCCTTTACTGCGGCAGCGGAAAGATCAGGCTGACAACAAAGCTGCCGTCCTCAAAGCTGTCTGCCGCAAGAATGATATTCGGTGAATTCGGCAGCTATCTCGGGAAATCGGAAGCTCTGTCCGCCCAAACAGCCGAGCATTTTGAGCTTATAACCTCGGGAGATGCCGTAAAAAAGCTGTTGGAGCTTAACCTCTGATGATATTTACAGCATCGCTCATATTTTCAGCCTTGAACAGATATGAACCCGAAACAAGGCAGTCGCAGCCTGCTTCTCTTACAGCGGGAGCGGTTTTTCCGTTTATCCCGCCGTCTGTCTGGATAATTGTATCAAGTCCCTTTTCGTTCAAAAGCTTTCTCAGCTGTGCGACCTTGTCCAGCGTTTCGGGGATAAAGCCCTGACCGCCGAAGCCCGGCTCAACGGTCATTACAAGGAACATATCAACCTTTCCGAAGAACGGCACCAGCTCCTCCACAGGAGTTTTGGGACGAATTGCAATTCCGACCTTCAGCCCCTTGCTGCGGATAAGTTCAATGGTCTTTTCCGTGTCCGAGCTGCTTTCAAGATGGAAGGTTATCATATCTGCGCCGGCCTTTGCAAAGGCGTCTGCATATTTGTAAGGGTCGGTTATCATCAGGTGGACATCAAGGAACATATCCGTTGCCTTGTTCACTGCCTCAAGGACAGGGATACCATAGCTGATATTGTCCACAAAAACGCCGTCCATAACATCGAAATGTATCCAGTCAACACCGTTTTCGGCGCATTTTTTCAGGTCTGCACCCAAAGCGGTAAGGTCGGCGCTGAGTATTGACGCAGACACGATAGTTTTATTCATAGCAAATGCCCTCTTTTCCATTATCGATACGGATACAAACAGCATTAGGAAAATACTGATTAATGGGTGTTCCCCCGCCTTCGGCGGGGGAACACCCACATAGAT
>JAEDOB010000335.1 GCA_016302225.1 Oscillospiraceae bacterium
ATGGGCAACTCCCTCCTTGACGTTATCGTATTCGGCAGAAACGCAGGTAAGAGCGTTGCTGCTAAGTACAAGGAAGTTAAGCTGGGCAAGCTCACACTTGACCATGTAAACAGCTTCAAGAAGGAAATGGCTGACGCAGGCATCTCCACAGATGTTGTTTCTCCCAAGCTGCTGCCCGATTATGCAAGAAAGGCTAACTAATCTGTCATTCAGGCGAAGAATTAGTTGGGAAATTCCTGAATTAATGGTAAAATAACTGTTAATTTTGCGGATTTCCTCTGTTAAATCGGAAGGTTTTGTAGTATAATCTTTTATGGCATATTTCAAGCCCCTGCAATAGTGCGGGGGCTTGCGATGTGCAAAAGGGGGATTCCGCTCAATTCATTATCCTGTTTTGGGATAGTGGGCTGATCGGAATGTCCCGAAGAAAAATATTTGGAGGTTATCAATATGGTTTTGTTTGGCGGAATACTGTCCATCAAAGGCCTTGCTTTCCTGATGATGATAGTTTTCCTTGTGGCAGGACTGGGTTATCTGCTCGGACGTGTTACTATCAAGGGTGTATCGCTGGGTACGGCGGGCGTTTTCATTGTTGCTCTGCTGGTAGGCGCATTTCTCTTTAAGAACAACGCCGAAACAGGTGAGATCTTCACTCAGATAGCAGGAACAACAAGCTCATTCCCGAAAAACTATCTGAAGATCATCGAAAATCTCGGTCTTATTATGTTCGTTACATCGGTAGGCTTTATCGCAGGACCTAACTTCTTCACAAGCCTTAAAAAGAACTTTAAATCCTATGCTTTGCTGTCCCTTATCATTATCCTGCTGGGCGGTCTTACAACTATCGCCTGCATTAAGATCTTCGGCTGCGGAACTGCTATGGCTGTCGGAATTCTCTCCGGTGCGCTGACCTCTACTCCCGCATTCTCCGCTGCAAAGGACACTCTCAGCACCGTTTACGGTCCCGCATCTCAGACAATTATCGACTATGCGGCTGCAAGCGGAATTACCGCAGAAGAAGCTTCAAAGATGGCAATTTCCAAATTTGAGGACATTGTTACCGTAGGACACGGTATTGCATATCTCTTCGGCGTTGTTGGCGTTGTGCTGTTCGTTCAGCTTGTCCCGAAGATCCTCAAGGCTAATGTTGAGGAGGAGAGAAAGAAGATCTCCTCCGTTGACACAGGTGTTTCCAAGAACGACGGCAAGAAGCTGTTTGACATTGACGGTTTCGGACTGGCTGCTTTTGCTATTGCAGTAGTTCTCGGTATGATTTTGGGCGGCATCAAGATTCCTATGGGCAGCTCCACCTTCTCTCTGGGAACAACAGGCGGCTGTCTGCTGGCTTCTCTGGTGGTTGCTCATTTCGGACACTTTGGCGCACTCAATATGCGTCCCGAAAAGAGAATGCTTGAAATTTTCCGTGAATTCGGTCTGATGGCATTCCTTATCGGCGCAGGTATTCCCGGCGGCGCAAGCTTCGTTCAGTACTTCCAGCCCGAATACTTCCTCTACGGCGTGCTCATGACAACTATTCCTATGATAGTTGGCTTCATCATTGCAAAGTTCATCATCAAGCTGCCCCTGTTCAACAACCTGGGCGGTATCACAGGCGGTATGACTTCCACACCCGCCCTCGGAACACTTATCAACGTTGCAAAGACAGACGATGTTGCTTCTGCATATGCGGCGGCTTATCCTATCGCTCTGATTGCTGTTGTTCTGGTTTCGCAGTTTGTTATCGTGTGGTTCCCCGATGCGTTGAGTGTTGTTAATATGCTTTGATTTTTCTGAAATAAAATAGTTTGTCCCTCTCTGTCAGATTGGCAGGGAGGGATTTTTTGCGCAAAAACAACAACCGCCGCAGGGGGTAACTGCGGCGGCTGAGGTAAAAATATGATGGGGATTGGTTCGGCGGAGAATATAGGGGTAAATATTCACCGCCAACTTTTATAAGGGAAGTGGGTCTGTCGGGGTAAAACAGACCACGCTTATAAAAGCAAGTAAAAATTAGTATAAGGTGGAGGTTGTACCTTCCTTTGGTACATTTATATAATACCCCGCTTTTGTGTAAATTATGCGAAAACTCTCTGAAATGATGATGAAAGCTTTTTTCGGCTTTTATCGACATATCAGGT
>JAEDOB010000059.1 GCA_016302225.1 Oscillospiraceae bacterium
GTGGAGCAATATTCAAGAATTTTCCACGGCTCATTGGTGTGAAAATGTATCTTGATAAGGTCGTCATCGCCAACCGCAAGCAGGCTGTCGCCCTTGAAATTTGCCTTGATGTACTCGTCAATTTCGTCCTCGTCAAGCCCCTCGCCCTCAATGAGAAGCTGAGTGTCATATTTAAATTCAAGCATTTTTAACTATCTCCCTTGAAAGTATTTTCGGAATAGCGTTTCAGAAACTGCTTTGTACGGTCATTTTGGGGATTACCGAAAAGCTCGGACGGTGCCCCTTCTTCCACGATAACACCGCCGTCCATAAAGATAACACGGTCGGAAACGTCCCTTGCAAACGCCATTTCGTGAGTGACAATGACCATGGTCATCTTTTCTGCGGCAAGCTCCTTTATGACCGCAAGAATCTCCCCCGTAAGCTCGGGGTCAAGGGCACTTGTGGGTTCATCAAAGAAAAGCATCTGCGGACTGAGTGCCAGCGCCCTTGCAATGGAAACACGCTGCTGCTGACCGCCCGAAAGCTCACAGGGATAGCTTTTTGCCTTGTCCGCAAGCCCCATTTTACCGAGAAGCTCCATTGCCTTTGCTTCGGCTTGTTCCTTGGGGATTTTCAGTACGCTTATGGGTGCTTCGGTGATATTTCTAAGCACGGAAAAATGCGGAAACAGGTTGAAATTCTGGAAAACCAGCCCCACATTCCGACGAATTTTTTTCAGCACATCGGCGGACGCATAGACAGCTTCACCGTTCCTTTCGCCCGTTATCATATTTTCGCCGCAAACACAGACAGTCCCCGAGGTTATCTTTTCCAGCTGATTAATGCAGCGGAGCATGGTGGATTTTCCCGAACCCGACGGACCGATTACGGACAGCACCTCGCCCTCGTTCACGTCAAAGGAAATATCGGAAATGACCTCCAGATCGCCGTAGCATTTCCGAAGATTTCGCACTTCAAGCATAGCCATTTTCATATCCCCCTTACTTGTAATAGCTCAGCTTCTTCTCGCCGAGGTCGAACAGCACCGTTACCAGCCAGTTGAACACGAAATAGAACACGCCCGCCACAAACAGCGGCATTACCGAGAACTGCGTGGACGCCTGCTTTTTCGCCAGCGCAAACAGCTCCGAAACGGCAATTACCTGCGCCAGTGACGTATCCTTTACCAGCGTGATGACCTCGTTTCCGATGGACGGAAGAACGGTCTTTATGACCTGCGGAAGTGTTATCTTGAAAAATGTCTGCATCTTGCTAAAGCCTAAGATTTGAGCCGCTTCAAACTGCCCCTTGGGAACAGCCTGAATTCCCCCTCGGAAGATCTCCGCAAAATACGCCGCATAATTTATGCTGAACGCCACGATTACCGCCCAGAAACGGTCAGGCGGCGCATCTGCCTTAAACAGCATTGTGGGTGCGAAATAGATGAACATTATCTGCAAAATGAGCGGAGTTCCCCGCATTATGAGTATGTAGGCGTTAATTATCCACCGCACGGGCGGTATTTTGCACATTTTCAGCGTAGATACCACAAATCCCAGAGGAATGGAAAACAGAAGTGTCAGCGCAAAGATTTTTATGGAAACAAGGAAGCCCTCCGCAAGGATAGGCAGCAGCTTTGTCAGATCCAAATTAATAGCCCCCTAAAAACAATATACTACTATTATACTAGATTATCAGACTAAAATCAAGTGAATGCGGCAAATTATTATGATTTTTGTGTTAATTATTATAGAAAAACGCCGCAGCCGTGAAAGCCGCAGCGTTTTGGAATATTGACAAATTCAGACATGAAGCCGCCTGGTAAGCTCCTCTTTGATCCTCTTTCCGTCAAACAGAATAACCGCCGCCAGCGCAACAATGCAAATTGCCGCACATATCATTGACGGGTATATAATGCGAAGTCTGTCGGTAAACAGGAAAAACAGCGGGATAATTCCGTAAAGCCCGTTCAGCACCAGATGAAACAGCGCCTCCCTCGCCTGCGGTTTAAATATCAGGGACAAAACCGCCGTTGCGATTATCGCCGCCACACAGCAGCAGGGCAGCACATAGTCCAGCGACCAGCCATGCCAGCCTGTGTATAAATCCCACAATATGGAAAGTAAGGTAACAATAAGCAGTTCAAAGGTTATCTTCTTGATAACGTTGTGCCGCTTTGCTATGCCGACCATTATGCAAAGCCATGCGCAGAAGATACCTGCGTCCGCAAAAAGCGACCACCACACATTTCCCGGGAGCATTATATCCACCGAAGTGACTATGACCGCCGCTGCTATGGCAATAAACGTTATCAGCCGCATAAGGAAATGCCCCGAATACTTTGGCTTTTTCAGCTTCGGGAATATTTCCTCCTCGGGACTGAACGCTCCCGAAAGCTCATTCTGACAAAGGGGACAGACGGTTTTCTGACCGCTGACATACACCTTGCACTTTTCACAGTAGAGCATATACGTTATCCTTTCTTAACTTTCTTCCGATATTTCGTCCGACGTTTCCTCCGAGGTTTCCTCGTGAATATCAGACGTTTCCTCCGTCTGAATTTCCTCTTCTGGCGGCTCGGGCAGCTCGTCAATATCGGAGCAGCGTATCTCAATATTCAGCCCGTGTTCGGCAAGCTTGCGGAAAAATCTCCGCTCAATATCCGAGCTTGTGAACGCCGAAGAAAAGCACAAAGCCAGCTTGTCCTCAAAGGAACAAAGCTGTAATTGGATTTTCAGCGTGCTGACAAAAACATCGAACATTCGTATATACGGCAGCAGCTGTTCGGGCATTTTTATTCTGCCAATGTTGGAAACCACCGCCGTTTCGCCGAGATCCTTAATATGCCTTGCCGCTTTCAAACAGATATTTTTGAACTCGATAGGCGCAATTCGCACGAAGGGATTGTGTTCCAAAGCAGCCAGCTCATTCATTCTAACGGAAAGCCGCTCCTTGGTAAGCTCGGTTTTGAAGGTTTCGGACACGGCTTCAATTATGGACGAAAAATCATCGGGCTGCGTCTTGAAATCGTATTTCACAGCGATCATTCCAAAGAAATTTGTCGCCGTTTCCGAGCTGAAATAGTTTCGCAGATTAACGGGAACCATCAGCACAAGGGGATATTTCTGCTTTCTGAGGGTCATTTCCTCGTAGATAGCTTCGATGAACACCGCCGTCAGATAAACGGTCAGAGTTGTGTTAAAGCTGTGCGCCGCCGCAATTGCTTCTTTGACGGAGGTTATGCCCTCGATCATGCGCAGATCCTCGGTTTCACGCTTTTCGCCCTTGATATTGTATGCACGGCGGACACGCTTGCGCTTTTCGCCCTTGACCTTGCTGTAATATTTCTGAAAGCTGTCTGCGGAACGTTCCGTGCGGGAGGCGTCATAGTCGATTGTCGGACGCTTCTCCCACTCGTCACCGTGGAGCATGGTCAGATAGCAGCAGACCAGCGTTTTCAGAAACTGCACCGCACCCGTTCCGTCGGAAAGCACGTGATATATCTCAACATTTATTCTGCATCTGTAATATGAAATGTCAATGAGAAGATTTTTCCGCCCGGGGAAATACAGCTGCGAACAGGGCGCACGGTTTTCCTCGTGGACAATAAGCGGCAGGTCGCAGTTTTCCAGATAGTACCAGAACCAACCCTTTTTCATAATGCTGAGAAAATGCGGGAAATCCTTTATTGCCTTGTCAGCCGCCTTTTGAAGCGTTTCGGGGTCAACAGGCTCGGTAAGCTCACAGGAAAATCGGAAAACTCGTGTATCTGTCTTTTCACTTGTAGACGGGAAAATTTTCGCCGCATTATCCAGCCGTCGCCAGCCGTTGGGCTTCTTTTCGGACATTAAGACTCAACCTCGTTTAAAAATTTTTTGATGACCGCAAAGGTCTTTCTGACGGGCAATGTGTGCCTGTCATACATAAAAAATCCGTGAATGGCGTCGCTCATCATAAATATTTTCGCCTTGACACCCGCCTTGCGAAGTGCCTTTCCGTAAGCGATGCCCTCGTCACGGAGAGGGTCGTATTCGGCGGTGATAATAAGCGTTTGCGGGAGATGCTTGAAGCTTTTTGCCCGCAGCGGTGAAAAATAGGGTGACTTATAATCCTCGTCAGAGCTTTTGTACAGCTCCATATAATCCCTCATTCGTGCGGCAGTGAGAATGTAGCTTTTGCCGTTCTCCCTGACCGACTCAAAGGGCGTTGTTTCCTCGTTGTAATCGCACCAGACAGCGGGATAAATGAGTATCTGCGCCGACACCTTGAAATCCCGCCTGTCCCTTGCCAGAGCGGAAACGGCAGCCGCCAGATTTCCTCCTGCACTGTCCCCCATAAGCACCAGCTTCTTTTTCCCCTCAATGCCGAACAGCCAGGGACGCCTTGAAAGCTCCAATGCCGCATTGTAGCAGTCCGCCAGCCCCTCGGGAAATTTATGCTCGGGAGCAAGTCCGTAATCAACGGAAATAATGCGGCAGCCCGTTTCATTTGCCAGCCGTTTGCAGACCTCGGTGTACGTTTCCACGCCGTCCGTGACCCAGCCGCCGCCGTGATAGAACATTATCACCTTGTCGGAAAACTCATTTTCGGGACGGAAAATCCTCACCCGAACCTCCCGTCCGCCGCAGTAAATGGTGTAATCCCACAGCTTGTAAAACCCCTCCAGCAGCAGCCGTGAACGCATTACCCTCACAGCCGAGCGATGGAGCTTGTACAGCTTTTTTTCATTTATATTCGGAAATGCGGCAAGCACCAGCCGCCTTATTTTGCCAAGTGACATTTTGATTGTCCTTTCATTTCTTTTCACTTTATATTTTAATGCAAATCGGGGAAAAAGTCAATATACCGCAGAAAAATTCCACAAAAAGCAAAATCCCGGGAACAAAAACGCCCCCGGGACAGTATTATACAAAAACTTCATCAGGCAGAACTCTGCCGAAAACAGAAGCCTCAAACCTGTCAATTGACAGCGGGTGAGAGTACAAAAATCCCTGAGCAATGTCGCAGCCGATGGACCTGAGAGCCGCCGCCTGTTCCTCGGTTTCAACTCCCTCTGCAACAACGGTCATATTCATATCGTGCGCCATAGCAATGATATGTTTGAGCAGAATAACGCTCTTTTTCGGATTTCCCGATGCTTGCCACCAGCTTTCTGTCCAGCTTCAGCTCGTCATATTCAAGCTCGTGGAGCATATACAAAGACGAATATCCGCTGCCGAAATCGTCCATTGAAAGCACAAAGCCGTAGTCGTGCAGACGGTGAAGTATCTCCGTTGCCGAAGCGTAATCATTGAATGCGATGGACTCGGTAGTTTCCAGCTCGATAAGGTTCGGCCAGACGTCATATTCCTGCATCATAGCGAAAACACTGTCAACGTAATTTGGGTCGGAGATATGCAGCCTTGACTGATTTACCGCAACGGTCACGGGATTGAAGCCCGCATCTGCCCAGCTGCGCATATATTTGCAGACGGTTTCCAGCACAAACATATCAATGTCGATAATGAAGCCCGTCTTTTCCGCATAGGAGATAAAATCGTCGGGAACGACACGCCCGAGAACGGGGTGCATCCAGCGGACTAACGCCTCCGCAGAAACGCATTCGCCCGATTTCATATCAAATTTCGGCTGTATTTCCACAATAAGCTCATTGTTTTTAACGGCATTTACAAGGTCATTTTCGATAATATGATTTCGCAGTACACTCTCATAGACCTTGTCGGAATAATGAACGGCCTCTGTAATGCAGGACGGTATATCAAACGCCGTCTGCATAGCGGAGCTTGCCTTGTTGATCACCTCATTAATGCTCTCCGAGTTGTCCCGTATCTGGTAAACGCCGCACGCAAATGTGACCTTCATATGACACTTATCCAGCGCCATCATCTGCGACAGCTCGTCGAAATACACCTTGATTCGCTCGATTGCCTCGCTGTATGTCCCCTTCATATAAATGAGCATCTTATTGTCGCCCGCCGAAGCAAAATTCTCACCCTCGGAGAGCATTTCATTTATATAGGAAGTGATCATCTCGGTAATATACTGCCTTACCTCGCTGCCATAGGTGTGGAAAAGATAGGAAAATCTTCTGACCGAAAATGCAGCCAGCGAATAGCAGCCGTCCTTGCTGCTTTCTGCAACGACCTCCTTAAACCGATAGTAGGAAATAACGCTTTTGATCGTCGAATTATCCAACAGATTTTCCAGTTTCTGCCTATCAAACAGAATGCTTGCCGTGTCCCAATTATTCATAGAATGTCCCCCTCGTTACTTGCAAATTCGGGTTATATCGCCTTATTTCGATAGTATTATACTATAATAGTATTTTAGCACACTTTGTCGATTTTGTAAACAAACTGTCGAAATAACAGCAAAAAATCCTGTAAATTATTTATTAAATCTGCAAATAACCGATATGGTTACTTCTTCCCCTTATCCGCAACCATTGTCAGGGAGATACGCTTTCTCTTGACATCGACATCGAGGACGGTCACCTTTACCACATCGTTGACCTTTACCGCTTCAAGGGGGTGCTTGATAAATCTGTCACAAATCCTGGAAATATGAACAAGTCCGTCCTCGTGAACGCCAATATCCACAAAGCAGCCGAAATCAACGATGTTACGGACAGTTCCCATAAGCTCCATACCCGGCTTCAGGTCCTCGATGGTCATAACATCGCCGCTTCTCATAAGCGGAGGGGGCAGCTCGTCACGGGGGTCACGTCCGGGCTTTACAAGCTCCTTTGCAATATCGGAAAGTGTGGGAACGCCCACGCCTGTTTTCTCGGAAATGCTCTTAAAGCCTATCTTTTCCGCCGCCGACGCTATCTCGGACGCCTTGCCCTCGGTAATGTCGCTGACGGTATAGCCGCAAAGCTCCATGAGCTGCTGAGCCGCCTTGTAGCTTTCGGGGTGAACGGCAGTGTTGTCCAGCGGATTTTTTCCGTCACGGACACGAAGGAAGCCTGCGCACTGCTCAAACGCCTTTGCACCCAGCTTCGGCACCTTCATAAGCTGCTTTCTGTCGGTAAATCTGCCGTTTTCCTCACGGTATGCAACGATATTTTTCGCAACCGTGCTGTTTATACCCGAAACATAGGACAGCAGCGAGAATGAAGCGGTGTTCAGGTCAACGCCTACGGAGTTTACACAGTCCTCCACAACGCCGCCCAAAGCCTCGTCAAGACGTGCTTTCGGCATATCGTGCTGATACTGTCCCACACCTATTGCCTTGGGGTCTATCTTTACAAGCTCAGCCAGCGGATCCTGCAAACGTCTTGCAATGGAAACCGCACTTCTCAGGGAAACATCATACTCGGGGAACTCCTCCGCAGCCAGCTTTGAAGCGGAATAAACGGACGCTCCCGCCTCGGAAACCACCATATAGGACACCTTCTGCGGTATCTCCTTCAAAAGCTCGGCAGTAAAGCTTTCCGTTTCACGGGACGCCGTTCCGTTTCCGATGGCAATAGCAGTAACGCCGTACTTCTTTATCATTCCCGAAATAATGCGCTTTCCGTCGGCAATGCCCTTTGCACTTCCCAGCGTAACGTGAATAACGCCCGTGTCAAGCACCTTTCCCGTTTCGTCAACAACAGCCACCTTGCAGCCTGTGCGGAATCCGGGGTCAAGTCCGATGGTAACAGCACCCTTTACAGGCGGCTGCATTATCAGCTGACGGAGGTTGGACGCAAACACCTTGATAGCCTGTTCAGCCGCATTTTCCGAAAGCTCGTTTCTTATTTCACGCTCCACGGACGGGCTTATAAGGCGTTTCCAGCTGTCCTCACATGCAGCCTTCACCAGCTCGCCGCAGGGGGAACTGTTCTTCACAAACTCCGAAATAATAAGGTTTTCTCCCCCATTATCGGGCAGCGTTGCGGAAACCTTCAGCTTCTCCTCACGCTCACCTCTGTCCAGCGCAAGAATGCGGTGTGGCGCCGCCTTTGAGATGGGGCTTTCAAAATCGAAATAATTCTTGTAAACGCTGTTTTCGTCCTCGGGGTCGACAGCCTTTGAGGAAATGATGCCATTCTTTTTGTACAGACCTCTGAGCCTTTTGCGCAGCTCCGCATTATCGGAAATTTGCTCGGCGATAATGTCACAAGCCCCCGCAATTGCCTCCTCCGCAGACGCAACGCCCTTTTCCTCGGAGATGAATTTCTCCGCTTCTTTCTCGGGCTCAGTCTTGGGACTCTGCATAAGTATCAGCATAGCCAGCGGCTCCAGTCCCTTCTCCTTTGCCACCGACGCTCTTGTCTTTCTCTTGGGGCGGAAGGGACGGTAAATGTCCTCCAGCTCCACCATTGCAGACGCCTTTTCAATGTCGGCTTTAAGCTCGTCGGTAAGCTTGCCCTGCTGGTCGATAAGGGAGATTATCTCCTCTTTTCGTGCGTTCAGATTTCGCAGATATGTAAGCCTTTCGCTTATTTCTCTTATCTTCTGGTCGTCCATGGAACCGTGGAATTCCTTACGGTATCTGGCAATAAAGGGGATAGTTTTTCCATCGTCGATAAAGCCGATAATGTTGTCAATATACTCCTGCTTCACCTTAAATTCACTTGCGATAATTTCGTTTACAGTCATATTTTCTCTCCGTTTTCATAAAATTCATCGCCGAGATCTCGTCGGCGTCCGATAAAAATTATACCATATTTCCGAAAAAATTTCAAGCCCGATAAGCGATAATTTGCGGGAAAAATCGCCCGACAAACTGTTGACAATCCATAAAATAATTGTTATAATAAAATTATATGAAAGGCGGAAATCACCCATGAACGACTGCGAATTCACCATTCTTATGCCCTGTCTTAACGAAGAAAAAACCGTCGCCTTCTGCATTGAGGAGGCTAAACGGTTCATAACCGAAAACGGTATTTCCTCGGAAATTCTCATAGCCGACAACGGCAGCACCGACAGTTCCCCGAAAATCGCAGCCGAACACGGTGCAAGGGTGGTGACCGTCCCCGAAAAGGGCTACGGAAATGCACTTTTGGGCGGTATCAAGGCAGCAAAGGGGAAATACATAATCATGGGCGACTGCGACAAAAGCTACGATTTTTATCACCTGAACGGCTTTGTTACAAAGCTTCGTGAAGGGTTTCCGCTGGTTATGGGGAACCGTTTTGCGGGCGGCATTGAGGAAGGCGCAATGCCCTTTTCACACAAATATTTCGGCGTTCCGCTGCTGTCGCTTCTGGGGAGAATTCGCTTTAAGACGGACGTTTACGATTTTCACTGCGGCATAAGAGGGTTTGACCGTGAATCCGCCCTCGCCCTCGGTCTGAGCTGCGGAGGAATGGAGTTTGCCACGGAAATTATAGCAAAATTCGCCCTTTCGGGAGCAAAAATTACGCAGATACCCGTCCCCCTGAGAAAGGACGGAAGAAACGGAAAATCCCATCTCAGGAGCATTCCCGACGGGCTTCGGCATTTGAAATTTATTTTGTTCTATCCAAAAAAATGAGCCGCACTCTTAACAAAAGTGCGGCTTTGTTGTTGAAAAAAGGATATATCAGAAGCCTGCGCCTGCACGGAGAGCCTTCTCCAGCTCTGCCTTGTCGCTTGCGTACTCCATAGCTGTTTCGTAGGAGATGATATTTTTCTTGTACAGCTTGACTAGGCTGTCCTGCAGAGAACACATTCCCTGACGTGAGCCTGTCTGCATAACGGATTCCATCTGAGGAACCTTGTTGGATCTGATAAGGTTCTTGACGGCGTCTGTTCCCGTGAGAATTTCGAGAGCGGCAACACGGCTCTTCTTGTCAACCGTGGGAAGAAGCAGCTGGGAAACAACGCCCTGGAACATATTGGCAAGCTGTGCTCTTACCTGGTCCTGTGCATGAGGAGGACAAGCATCGATGATTCTGTCAATGGTTTCCGCAGCACCGGAGGTATGAAGTGTAGCAAGCACCAGATGTCCCGTTTCGGCAGCGGTCATTGCCAGGGAAATAGTTTCGTAGTCACGCATTTCGCCGACGAGGATAACATCGGGGTCCTCTCTCAGTGCGCTTCTCAGGGCATAGCTGAAGGAAGTAACGTCCTTTCCGACCTCACGCTGATGAATGGTAGCCTTATCCTGAACATACTTATACTCGATAGGGTCCTCAATGGTGATGATATGGCAGGCACGAGTTCTGTTGATGTGGTCGACCATAGCGGAAAGAGTGGTGGATTTACCCGAACCGGTAGGACCTGTTACAAGGATAAGTCCCCTCTT
>JAEDOB010000336.1 GCA_016302225.1 Oscillospiraceae bacterium
TCTCCGCTTCCGTTTTCGGGGGCGGGGATTTTTTTCCTTAGAAAAACTTTATACTTTTCACAGGCTTTCTTAAGGTTTTGGCTTTATAATGATATTATAGAATGACAAATCTCTATGAAAGGATAGAAAGCTATGGATTACGTCCTCCGAACCTTTGGACTTACAAAAGCATATAAAAAGAAAAACGTGCTGGAAAACGTAAATATCAACGTCCGCAAGGGCGATATTTACGGCTTTATCGGCAGAAACGGAGCAGGAAAGACTACCCTTATCAAGCTTGTTTCCGGAATTGCGGCTCCCACGGGCGGTTCTATTGAGCTTTTCGGCAGCAATGACCTGAATCTGCAAAGAAAACGTATCGGAACAATTATCGAATATCCCTCGGTTTATCCAAATCTCAGCGCAAGGCAGAATCTTGAGGTCTACCGCCGTCTTTACGGTATCCCCGACGTAAACGCCATTGACAGGATACTTGACGCAGTAGGTCTGGGGGACGTGGGCAAAAAGCCCGCAAAGGCGTTTTCACTGGGTATGAAGCAGCGTCTGGGAATTGCCGCCGCACTTCTGGGGAACCCCGATTTTCTCCTGCTGGACGAACCCACCAACGGTCTTGACCCCGAGGGTATCACCGAAATACGTGACCTGCTCACCCGCCTGAACACGGAAAATAACATTACCATGCTCATTTCCAGCCACATTCTGGGCGAATTGTCCAAAATCGCCACCTGCTACGGCATTATCAAGGACGGTCAGCTGATGGAGGAGATCACCGCCGAGGAGCTTTCCGTCCGCTGCAAACGCTGCCTGAAAATCACCGTGGACGATACCGCAAAAACGGCGTCCATTCTCGAAAACGCCCTTCATACGCAGAATTACGACATTCTCCCCGAAAACGTGGTGCGCATTTTCGATTTCCTTGACGATGCGGGACGAGTAAATTCCGAGCTTGTGAAAAACGGCGTAAACGTCAAGTCCCTGACTGCCGCAGGCGCAGATCTGGAGGAATATTTCATTGAGAAGATGGGAGGGTTCAAGAAATGATAAATATGCTCCGTTCGGATATGTATAAAATGTTCCGTGCCGTAAGCTTTCGTGTGCTGCTGATAACGGCTGCGGTAATATGCGTTTTTTCGGTATTTTTCGTAAATTTCTCCGTAAAAACTACGCTGGAATATCAGGAGCAAAAGCGTATCGAAGCCGAAAGCGGAGAAACCGTCCCAAAAGACCCCGTCGCAGCAGCCGCCGAGGACAGCTTTATGGAGGGCATGCGCCTTGGCTTTCAAAGCGGAATGGAGGCAAGCATAAGTGCCAGCGAGCAGCAGACGGGGCAGGATTTCCTTGAAATGGAGTTCGACTACCCTACCGTTTTCGAGGGCATGCTTGACCCGCTCTACGGAAACAGCCTTATTACCATGCTCACAGCCATATTTACGTCCATTTTCATATCGGGCGAATTTATCCACGGAACTATCAAAAACTCCGCAGCAAGGGGCGTTTCCCGAATTCAGCTGTACTTTTCCAAGCTGCTGACCTGCATGGCATTTGCCGTTATCATACTTGCGGCGGAAATGCTTGCCATGCTGCTGACCGAGCTAATTATCTGGGAACCGGGCGCATTGGATACGGATAAAATGGTAAAATCTATAATCGGACTGCTGCTGGGAATGTTCCCCTACATGGCATTCATAAGCATTTTCACGGCAATAGCCTTCTGCGTAAGAAGCGGCGGCGCAACGGCTGTAAACATTATTATTGTAATGTTCGGCGGGCTGCTTTTCCAGATGGCGTCCTCAGCATCAAGCCTTGATATGACCTTTGCATGGCCGGGAACCGCTATGAATCTCACGGCAAAATATTACGACAACACCTGGCTTGCGGCGGCGGCTGTCATTGCGTCCATAGCGTATATGGTTCTGTCAAGCCTTATCGGCATAACCGTTTTTTCGAGAAAGGATATATAAAATGGAGCTTGTGCTTATTATCCTGCTTATCATTTCGGTAATAGTCGGTGCGATTCTGGGAATTGCGCTTTTGGCTGTCAAAAGCGAGATACGTTCCCTGTCAGAGCAGATAGAATTCATCTCCGAAAATGACACAAATATGGAGGTCACCACAGGC
>JAEDOB010000337.1 GCA_016302225.1 Oscillospiraceae bacterium
GGTTTTGGTGAGTTTGATATTTTTCGAATATTGAAAAATAGTGCGTAACTGCGGGACGGGCAACCCGTCCCCTACAAGGGATAGTTGGATTTGTTTCGATAAATTCTGTATTCAACATTTTCAAAAAACAGTTGCTAAATTCGAAAAAGTGTGGTATAATTTTATTATTACTATTATAAGATATAGTATCATGCACGAAATGTGCGTTTGAAAATAGAAAGGAATGGTGGACATAATGTCTAAAATCCGTGTAGCCGTGCTGTTCGGCGGCGTGTCAAGCGAGCACGAGATCTCCCTGAAATCCGCTGCAAATGTTATCCAGAATCTCCCGAAGGACAAGTACGAGGTTATCCCCATAGGTATCACCAAAAAGGGCAGATGGTTATTCTACCCCGGCGACGTGAAGAATATCCCCCTCGGTCAGTGGGACGCTAACCCCGACTGCACCCCCGCCGTTATCCTCCCCGACCCCATGTACAAGGGCATTATGAAGATAGAAAACGACAGCTATTCTTTCACCAAGATAGACGCCGTGTTCCCCGTCCTCCACGGCAAAAACGGCGAGGACGGCACCGTTCAGGGTCTGCTTGAACTGTCGGGAATACCCTATGTAGGCTGCGGAGTGCTTGCTTCTGCCGTTTGCATGGACAAGGAGTTTACCCATATCGTCCTGAACAGCGCAGGAATCAACACCGCCCGCTACAAGACCGTTCTCCGCTCGGAACTTAGCGAGCTGGACAGCATCTGCTCCGAAATAGGCGATGAGCTGGGCTTCCCCGTTTACGTTAAGCCCGCTAACGGTGGCTCTTCCATCGGCGTGAACAGGGCAGAGGACGAAGAATCCCTAAAGGACGCTATCAAGCTGGCATTCGCCCACGACAAGAAGGCGGTCATTGAGGAAACTATCGTCGGACGTGAGATTGAGTGCGCAGTTATGGGAAATGACAATCCCTTTGCGTCCACGGTCGGCGAGATAATGCCCGCAAATGACAAGTTCTATGACTATGAGGCTAAGTATATCCTCGGCTCCACCGTCCTCGGTATTCCCGCAGAGATCCCCGACGACGTTTCCCGCAGAATGAGAGAAATTGCCGTAAAGGCGTTCAAGGCGGTAAACGGTTCGGGTCTGGCAAGAGTGGACTTTTTCCTCCGTGACGACGGCGAAATTTACATAAACGAGATAAACACCCTCCCCGGCTTCACAGCTATCAGTATGTACCCGAAGCTGATGGAGAACATCGGAATTTCCTATTCCGAGCTGCTTGACAGACTTGTTAAGCTATCTCTTGAAAAGGCGGACGTATCCTATGAATAACGCTCCGATCGGGGTCTTTGATTCGGGAATAGGCGGGCTGACTGCCGTTGCCGAGTTCAACAGGCTTCTTCCTCACGAAAATATCGTTTATTTCGGGGACACCGCAAGGCTCCCCTACGGCACCCGAAGCAAGGAAACTATCCTCAAATACGCCGAGCAGGACATTCGCTTTATCAAAAAGCATAACGTGAAATTCATCGTTGCCGCATGCGGTACGGTTAGTTCGGCTGTGGGCGCAAATATGCAGACGGGGGACGGCGTTCCGTTCACGGGCGTGCTTATGCCTGCGGCTCAGGCGGCTTGTTCGGCGACACGTTCGGGGAAAATAGGCGTTATAGGCACTCCCGCTACCATCAGAAGCGGTGCTTACGGCAAGGCGATACGGGCTATCCGTCCCGATTTGACCGTTGTGGGTAATGGCTGTCCGCTGTTTGTCCCGCTGGTGGAAAACGGCTTTACCGCCCGTGACAACGAGATAACAAAGCTTGCTGCGGCGCAGTATCTGAAGCCTATCCGTGATGAAAATGTTGATGTTCTTATAATGGGCTGCACTCATTATCCCATTATCCGTGACATTATTTCCGATTATATGGGGGATAATGTTACCCTTATTTCCCCCGGCGAGGAGGCTGCAAAGCACGTTCTTGCGGTGCTGACGGAAACGGAGATGCTCTCCGACCGTGAAGAACCCGGCGAGAACCGCTATTTTGCGTCGGACAGCGTAGAGCTTTTTGCGGAAAATGCAAAGGCGTTTCTGGGACAGGAATTTCGGGGCAAGGTGGAGAAGGTCAGCATTGA
>JAEDOB010000060.1 GCA_016302225.1 Oscillospiraceae bacterium
CCTTTTTCACATCGAAATAATCGTTCAGAAGTCCGCTGAAACTGTCCCATTTATCGGACATACGATAAACGATAGGAGAGTTGCTCCACTCAAAAACCGTGGGATTTGACTTGTACAGAAGCCGCAGAGTTTTCTGAATATCCCAGCCGTTAATGTCGAAAACATCGTCCAGCTGCCACTCGATAACGTCCCGTGTTTTCTCCAGCTTCAGATAGAAATCCTTTTTGCGGGCATAGATAAACCGCACATCATAGTCGCTGTCGGGGGACTCAAAGCCCCATGCACGGCTGCCCGACTCAACGCAGAGAAGTATCTCCACATTCTCGGTCCTTTCGATTTCATCAAGCTTTTCCTGTATCTTTTGGTATATCATCTCGTCCATTTCATAATGCCCCTTTACGTTGATTATTTGCTGTTTTTGCGAAATTCCAGATAGCTTTCAAGAATAATAACTGCGGCAACAGCGTCCACAACAGCCTTCCGCTTTTTGCCCCTGACATTGGTTTCGTTAAGTATCTGATGTGCCGAAACGGTGGTGCAGCGCTCGTCCCACATGACTACTTCAACGCCTGTTTTTTCGGAGATAAGCTTGCCGAATTCACGGCATTTTTCCGCACGGTCGCCCTCGGTGCCGTCCATATTTTTCGGCAGTCCCACAACAATAAGCTCGGGCTTTTCCGACTTGACAAATCCCGCAATTTTTTCGGCGCAGCGTTCGGCATTGTACTCGTTGATAACGGTCAGGGGAGAAGCGAGAAACTCGGTCTTATCGCAGACGGCAAGCCCTGTTCTTGCGTCGCCGTAATCCACAGACATAATTTTCATAGTATTACCCTTTCTATTGACAGTGACATAAATTTATAGTATAATTATGACAAATAAAAATGTTTACGGAGGTAAATTTTATGCTTTACACAATATCGTCCGACACGCTGACAGCGCAGATCTCCGACTTCGGTGCGGAGCTTTCTTCTCTGAAAACTGCCGACGGAACAGAGCTTATCTGGCAGGCAGACCCCGAAATATGGAAACGTCATGCGCCGCTGCTTTTCCCGTTTATCTGCAACACAGAGTCGAAAAAATACACGGTGAACGGCGTTGAATATGCCCTGTCAAACCACGGCTTTGCGAGAGATACGGTTTTTGAATGCGTTTCGGAAACCGACGGAAGTGTTCGCTTTGTCCTGAAATCGACCGAAGAAACGCTGAAAAAATATCCCTACAAATTTGAGCTTTCTGCGGATTACACACTTTCGGGAAACACTCTCGCGACCTCAGTAACCGTGAAAAATACCGATGACAAGGACATTTTCTTCTTCATCGGCGGACACCCCGCATTTAACTGTCCGCTGACCGACGGCGAGAATTTCGAGGACTATTATGTGGAATATTCCGAAAATGAAACCATCACCCAGCCCGTACCGAACGGTGAGCGAACCATTCTCGACAACGGCAGACAGGTGCCTCTGACACACGAGCTTTTTGCACACGACGTGTTTATGAAGGACAAGCCCAACTCATCTTCGATTTCGCTGAAAAGCAAAAAGTCCGCAAGATCTATTCGCCTTGATTATGACAACAGCGGTTGTATTGCTGTTTGGTCGCCCGCACGTAATGATGCAAATTTCGTTTGCTTAGAGCCGTGGAGCTCCGTTCCCGTTTATTGTGATAAGGTTGATGAGCTGACCGAAATGCCCCACGCAAAGAAGCTTGCAGCGGGAGAAAGCTACGTATTCTCCTACAAAATTTCCTTGCTGACCGAATAAAGATAGCGTCTGTTACTTGCGCCGACCTTTTCAGTAACATTCAAGCTTGTGAGAATGTTCAGGACAAGCCGCGCAAGGGGCAGATCAATTTTTGCCGCAGCCGAAAGATCATTTGCGGTAAACTCGTATGAACGCAGCTCATTCGGGACAAAATAAAGGTAATCGGCGGGACGCTTTATGATAAGCTCGTCGATCATCTCGGTGGGAAATTTATCGTATTTCACATAGTCCTTCCGTGAACGGCGGGGCTTTTTCACGTCCCCCGTAATGCGGTGTTCCTCCGCCTCCAGCATAACGATATGCAGCGTTAAATTTTCCTCGGAAAGGCGGTTTTTTATCTTGTAAAGCTCGGGGAAAATGTCGTAAAAGCTTTCCTTTTTCGGAGATGTTCTTCGGGAAATTACCGTTCCGTGTTCGTCAAGCTTTATGATTTTCAGCTTGCTGTAAACGGGGTGAACGATGGTCACGGGGGCGGCTGTCAGAAACACGTCCAGCTTTTTCCGCAGCTTGTCAAAGCCCTTTGTCTGTATTTCGATAATGCCGTTTTCTCCCGCAATATCCGCCACAAATCCGCCTATCTTCTGCTCCTGGCTGTCGGTAAACGGTTCAAAATAGTTTTTCAGTACAGCGTGAACGGTTTTTTCGCCGAGAGTCCCGACGCCGTTTTTCAGCTGTTCACCGTCCGACACTTTTTTTAAGGCTTCGGCAAAGCGCAATTTATCCATCAGGAAATTCCTCCGAAAAATATAACAAAAGCCGCCCGATTCTCAGAAAAGGGCGGCGGGTTTTGCGGATAGTAAAAATTACTTTCTCTTAGCTCTGTTTCTTGCCTTAGGAGCCTTCTTAGCTACATCAGTCTTAACCTCTGTCTTAGCTTCAGCCTTGGGAGCCTCAGCCTTAACCTCGGTCTTAGGAGCTTCAGCCTTAGGAGCCTCTGTCTTAACCTCTTCGGTCTTAGCAGCTGCGGGCTTTTCCTCAGTCTTCTTTGCTGCGGGTTTCTTAGCAGGCTTTTCTTCTGCCTTCTTTTCGACAGGCTTCTTTGCGGGCTTTTCGGTCTTTACTTCTGCTTCCTTAACTGCGGGAACTGCACTTGCGATAAGAGCCTGAACCTTTTCTGCACCCTCAAGGCTGCCCTCACAGATGATCTTGCCCTTTTCGATAGCGGAAAGGATAGTAGTCTTGCCGCTGATAACGCTGTTCAGAACTGTTGCTGTAAGGGAGAGCTCGCAAAGTCTGTCATCGTAAGCGTAAGGCTCAACTCTGAACTGACCGTCTGTTACTGCGATGAAAAATTTACCGCTGTTCTTCTCATCGGTGATATTAACAGTAACACCGAAATTAGCATAACCGCTTGCGTCAACTGTTGCGTCTGCGAAATATGCTTTCTGTACCTTTTTGACTGTTGACTCAAAAGACATTGAAAATTCCGCCTTTCATAATTCAAAATAATCTGACTCAAAATCAAAGGAAATTTTCCTTGATTTAATTTACAAAATGATTATATCACATTCTAAAATAAAAAACAAGTAGTTTTTTCATAAAAAACGTCAATTGCAATTTTTTTATAATAGTGTACAATATATGTGAGGTGAAAAGTGTGATAAAAGTACCATTTAAACATATTTTTGCGGTAATTTCGGCGGTTTCTGCGGGTGCATTTTTTTATTTTGAGCAAAATTCCATCGAAGCTTCACGCTTTGAGGTGTACAGCAAAAACCTTCCGAAGGCAGCTGACGGGCTGAAAATAGTACAGCTTTCCGACCTGCACAACAAGAAATTCGGAAGGGAAAATTGCCGTCTTATTTCCGAGATCGACAAGCTTTCGCCCGATATAATTTTGCTTACGGGAGATATGGTGAGCCACAAAATTCCCGATTTGGACGGTTACATTTCCTTTGTAAAAAAGCTTTGCAAACGTTACCCCGTTTACTATGTGAGCGGCAATCACGAGTGCTCGGATATGTCCCCGAAGCAGAAGGAAAAGCTTGAAACTGAGCTTAAATATTCGGGTGCTGTCTGCGTTGACAACAGGACCGCTGTTTTTGAATTCCGAGGGGAGCGTATAAACATTTGCGGGCTGTGTTATGATGCTTGCTTTTACCGAGGAGTGCGGCAGTTCAGGTACGGCTGGAAGACGTTCAACATCGGTGAAATGAACAGGCTGCTGCCAAAAAGATCCGAGGATAATTTCACTGTTTTGCTTGCTCATAATCCGCTGGATTTTGACACCTATGCAGAGTGGGGAGCGGATATTTCCTTCGGGGGACACGTTCACGGAGGACTTATCAGACTGCCTAAAATAGGCGGTATCCTCAGTCCCGAACGCAGACTGTTTCCCAAATACAAGGAGGGCGTTTACGAGATAGACGGACGCTTTCTTGCGGTCAGCAGAGGGCTTGGTGAGATACGCCTTTTCAACCGTCCCGAGATAGTTTGCGTCAGTCTTTTTTCGGAAAAATAATTTTATAAAAGGAGTGTTTGCAATGGGAAATTTGTCATTTGAGGAAGAGAAAAATCAGCTGAAAAAGCTTATCGCTAACCATTCGAGAATAGTGTTTTTCGGAGGTGCGGGAGTGTCCACGGAAAGCGGTATTCCCGACTTCAGAAGCGTTGACGGGCTGTATAATCAAAAGTATGATTATCCGCCCGAAACTATTCTTTCCCACAGCTTTTTCAAAAGCAAAATGTCCGAATTTTACCGCTTTTACAAGGATAAAATGCTTTGCCTTGACGCTAAGCCCAACAGCGCACATTATGCCTTGGCAAGCCTTGAAAAGTCGGGAAAGCTGTCCTCGGTAATTACGCAGAATATTGACGGACTGCATCAGCTGGCGGGCAGCGAAAATGTTGTTGAGCTGCATGGTTCGGTGCTGAGAAATTACTGTATGTCCTGCGGAAAATCCTATTCTGCGGAGTACATACTGAATTCTGACGGCATTCCGAAATGTGAGTGCGGAGGCAATATCAAGCCCGATGTTGTGCTGTATGAGGAGCAGCTTGATTCCCGTGCAATTGATACGGCAATAACGGAAATATCCTCGGCGGATATGCTTATTGTCGGCGGAACGTCGCTGGCTGTGTATCCCGCTGCGGGAATGCTGAGATATTTCCGAGGTGACACGCTGGTGCTTATTAACAAGAGCCAAACGCAGTATGACGATTCGGCGGACTATGTTTTCAGAAGCTCCATAGGAAAGCTTTTGGGTGCGGCTGTTCTGGACGAATGACAAAATCCGACGAACTGCATATACTGTTCTAGGGACGGATTTTTCAGCCGTTCCGACGCCTGTCCGATTTTTTTATCCCGAATGATTATTTCAGAATTTACAGGCAATAATACGAGTAGAATTTGAGAAGATCAAATTCAAAAAATTCGGATTGGAGTGCTTAAAGTGTCTGTAAAAAGAGGAGAGATATACTATGCCGACCTGAGCCCCGTTGTAGGCTCGGAGCAGGGAGGGATAAGACCTGTGCTTATTGTTCAGAATGACGTGGGAAACAAGCACAGTCCAACGGTCATAGCGGCTGCCATAACCAGCCAGAAGGAAAAGGCAAAGCTTCCCACGCATATTTCTCTGAACGCGTCCTCCTGCGGACTTGCAAAGGACAGCATCGTGCTTCTTGAGCAGATAAGGACCATAGATAAAAAACGTCTTAAAGAACGTATGGGAGAGCTGGACACACCCTCCATGAACAGGGTTGACAACGCTCTTTCTATCAGCTTCGGTCTTGGCGGCGTTACATAAAAACGCCCCAAGATAAAAGAGCCGTACTGCGGGATTTTTCTCCGCTGTACGGCTCCGTTTTTTGTTTGATGAAATTTACTCGTTGGTATATGCCGCAAAAATTTCGCCCGTAAATGCAACGTGGGGAGCATCTCCGCCTGTGTACCAGTGCATTTCCGATTCTGCAAGACCCGACAGGTCCATAGGCTGTGTGTAAAGCTTTTTGCAGACGAAAACCAGCTCAGCCTCAGCAAAGGTAAATTCGCCGCAGTTAAGCTTTACGGGAGTAAGCCCCGATTCCTTCACCTTGTCGCAGTCGTGCCCCGATGCCTTGCCGCAGAATGCCATTTTTTCACGGTATTTTTCGGGCAGGAAGGAGATAACAAAGTTCTCGTTTTCCGACACATTTTCAAAGGTTTTTCTTGTGGGACGGATAACGGTGGTGAACACGTTTTTGTGGAACATAACGCCCATTCCGCCCCATGCGGCGGTCATCATATTCAGCGTTTTTTCATCTCCCGCAGAAACTAAAAACCACTGCTTTCCCACCTTTTCAAATGGATTGAAGGACAGCTCGCTTACACCTATTTCTTTGAATGACATAGAAGATCGCTCCTTTATAAAAAAATTTTTTTAATGCTTTTTCTTTTGCTTTTTTTGCGGATCGTGAAGTCCCGCAAGAGCCTTTCTCTGTACCTCCGACGCAATTTCATTCAGCTGTTTAAGCCCCTTGTAACGTTCAAGAAATTTCAGGAACGGACGGCTGCTTTCGTACATATCCAGCTGCATCATTGCTTTCATCAGGCATAGGTCGGAAAACAAAGTGTCCGATTTGCTTTCCAGCTCCATCAGCTTTATGAAAATTGTAACGGCGTTTTCGTACCGTCCCCGTGCATATTCTCGCATACCCAGACTTCTTTTCATAAGTGCGTCCGGGTCGGAGATTATCAGCTTTTCATGCTCTGTGTACAGGTCTGAGACCTCGTCGTATTTTTCGAGAAAAAAGCATACGGCGATAAGATTGTTTATGTATTTGCTGCGCATGGGCTTTCGCAGAAGGCGCATTTTTATGTTTTTCAGACGCTCATATGCTTCGTCCAGCTCACCTCGGAAAAGCTGTGCAAAACCAAGCATTGCCTTATAGCCCTCGGCGTCACGCAGGCGCATACGGCGTTCGGCTTTGGCTATCTCAGCTTTCATTCCTTCCATATATTCGTCGGTGTAGCCGTCCTTCCGAAGCTTTTCCATCAGCTTGATGAAGGTGTTGTTTTTCAGAGAAATTTTCATCATCAGAAAAGATATTCCGATAATAACAAAGCATATCCCGATAAGTATGGGCAGCTTTAAATGCCACCTGAATATGAAATTCATCAGCAGGAAAACAGCGATAAACGGTGCCGCAGATGACCCGCTCATAAACAGCATTCTCCGCTGAACGGCAGTAAGCCGCTTGTTGTTTTTCTTTTTATCTGTCATTTTGAAATTGATTTTCCTCTCGCAGAAGTCCCGAAAATCAGGGCTTCTTATATTTTATTGTGATATACAGCCCGAATATTCCGTCTGCCGCTGCGGACAGTCCCGAGAATATCTGAATAATTTCGGGAAGTGGAGCTGCGCCGAAATTTTTCGCTCCCATAATAAACAGCCATATCCCCGCAAGCAGTGCCGTGAACGCCTTTAAAAACGGATTTCCCGACAATATCACAGGGGGGACTTCTCCGTTTTCCCTAATGACCTTTTTGATAAACAGGAAGTCCCCAAGGCTTGCCGCAAACACGGCAATTGATATGATAACAGAAAAAATATCCGAACCGTTCATTTCTATTTTCCCTTTTTATGCGGTAATTTCGGCGAAAATTGCGTTTATGGAGCCTGCCAGCAGCTTCGGGGAAACCTTTATAGATGTGCCGATACGACCGCCGCTGACATAAAATTCTTCCAAATCCTCTGCGGAAATGTCGATGACAGTCTTGTAAAGCTTCTTCATTCCGATGGGACTGCACCCGCCCCTGACATAGCCCGTGACCTTTGTAATGTCCTTCACGGGTATCATTTCCACGGATTTTTCCCCGGCGGCTTTTGCGGCTTTTTTCATATCCAGCTCCGCTTCAACGGGTATGACGAAAACGAAATATCCGCCGCTTTTGCCCGATGTTACAAGGGTCTTATAGGACAGTTCGAGGGGTGTCCCGCTTATTTCCGAAGCGGTGACGCCGTCTGTAAATTCGCCTACGTCGTAATTTTTGAAGCTGTAGGGAATCTTTTTTGTATCGAGAAAACGCATTGCGTTGGTTTTGACTTCTTTGGACATATATATTGCTCCTTTGAGATTATAAATCCATTATATCACAAAATGATTACAGTTGCAATGGTAATTGTAATTGAAATGTAAACTAATTAATGTTGAAATGTTACAGTAATTATGGTATTATATTCACAGAAGCTTATTAACGAACAGGAGCTGGTATTATGAATAAAAACAAATCCGCAGCACTTTTTCTTGCGGCGATCATGGCAATTTCCGCAGCGGGCTGTTCCTCCACAATTAGTTCCGAGGACGGAGAAACATCGGAAATAAACTCTGTTTCCGAGGAAACAACTGCGTCCGAAACAACCGCTTCGGAAATTGCAGAAACGGAAACAGAAACACAACCCATAGAAAGTGATACCGATGAGCTTGAATATCTGAGAAACAATTTCCCCGTAATGGACGGTTCCACATCGGCAATACCCCTTGAAGCGTCCTTCCGTTCAAAGATTTTCGGCATAAGCGAGGAAGAGGCAAAGACTCAGGTTAATCACACAAAGACCCATGAAGCCTTCAATCGTTTTATGAAGGGTGAGGTTGACATTGTCCTGACCGTTCCCATGACCGATGAACAGGAGCAGCGGGCGAAGGACAAGGGTGCGGAAATGACGCCCATTGCCAAGGAAGGCTTTGTGTTCTGCGTCAACAAAAACAACCCCGTTGAAAGCCTGACAATGGAGCAGATAAAGGACATTTATTCGGGCAAGATAACCAACTGGAAGGACGTTGGCGGCGAGGATATGGCTATCCTTGCATATCAGCGAAATCAGGATTCGGGCAGCCAGACGCTGATGAACAAGTTTATGGGAGATACTCCACTCATGGAAGCCCCCACCGAGCTTGTGCCTATGGCAATGGGTGCGCTGATGGACGCTGTTGCCGTGTATGATAACGCTGCGGGTGCTATCGGTTACTCTGTTTACTCCTATGCTGCTCAGATGTACGCAAACACAAAGGACGTTAAGTTCATTGCCGTGGACGGCGTTGCACCGTCAGCCGAAACTATGGAAAACGGCAGCTATCCTCTGCTTTCCGTTACATACGCACTTTATGACGGAACTCTCCCCGAGGACAGTGCCGTTAAGCGAATGGTGAAGTGGATGACATCTCCCGAGGGACAGCAGGCGGCAAGAGAAGCAGGCTATATCCCCGCAAAGGGCGGAAAGTCCGAGGATATTTTCACGCCCCTTCTTGACACTTTGGGAACGGGAATTAAGCGTCCCGACGGGTATACCGTATCTCCCAGATGTGACGAATCGGGGGACGCATTTGAAACAGGCATCATAAAGGCTATCCCCACCGAGGAAATTCTTGCCGAGCCTTATGATGAGGGCTGGGAATATGACGGAAAAATATCTCACAGCACCTCTTATGAGAAAATATTTACGGGCGTTACCTTTGAAAATTCCATTAAGGACGAAAAAGTAAGTGCGGCGGTAAATGACTGGCTGAACACAAACTATGCGGAGATGGAAAGCCGTTTCGATTCCCAAAAAGAAGAGTACGGTTACGGTTATTTCAATTATCACATTACAGAAAATGAAACCGTGTCCTATCACACTCCTGTTTTTGTTGAAGCTATATTCAGAAACGGTTATCTCTCACTTGAACTGAGAGTTTCAAACGCAATGGCGGGCGAGGACGGTTGTCAGCGTTCAGCCTTGTTTGACCTGAAAACGGGTGAGATTCTGGAGCTTTCGGATATGTTCTTTGAGGGAACGGATTTCCTGACAAAGCTCAACAGTCTTATTGAAGAAGAATTAAATATGCCCTATTATGAGCCTGTCAGGGAATTTGCGGGGCTGAGAGAGGGTATCTATGACTTTGACCTTAACTCTTTGGTGCTGGACACGAACAATCCTTACACGGAATATGAGACCTACGTTTACTATTACTATCAAATGATGGGCGATATGGTTACCGCTGTCAGACGTGATATTAGCGGTATGTTCGAGGACGAGGTTCAGCAGAAGCTGAATGTTGTGATGAACACCGAAGATACCGAGCCTGTTTACACTCAGGACTTGGGCTTTGTTTACACTCATTTCGGAGATGACACAGCACTTATTGACAGCAAAACAGCCGAAAGAATAAACGGCGAAATCGACAAGGCGACGGAAAATAAGCTGCTTATGGACAGCTTAAAGCAGAATCTCCATCTCCTTTACAATATAGATGATTTTGACAAATTTGTATCGGAAGCTACTATTCGTGTAAGCGCAAATGTTTACGGTGATATTGGCTATACTGTTGACATGGAAGCGGATATGTTTGTGCAT
>JAEDOB010000061.1 GCA_016302225.1 Oscillospiraceae bacterium
CCTTGCCCTCAAAGGGGATCTTGCCTATGTTCTTGAAAAATTCGCTCATTGGAATGAACCTCCTAAAATTTATGAAATATGTTAATGTATGTTCCCGCCTGTGACGGTAAATCACACATTGGTATACATTACAGGTTTATCTCTGTGCTGACACACTTTGTTCCGTTCAGCTTTTCGCTTAATTCATCGGGCTGATGTGTTCCCGCAAACAGCGTAAATTTGCTGCCGAAGAGTTTGCGCTGACCGTTTTCGTCAACAGCGGTAAATGCCTTTTCGGAAATGGGCATCTCCACGGAAATTTTTTCGCCCGCCGCAAGATTTACCCTCTTAAAACCACACAGGCTTACATTGGGAACGGCGTTTTCACAGTAGTCCTTGATGTAAAGCTGGATAACGTCCTCGGACGGTTTGTCGCCCGTATTTTCAGCAGTCACAACAGCCTTGCCGTCCTTATATTCAACCGATGTGCAAACGATTTTCCCATATGTCAGACCGTAACCGAAGGGGAAAAGCACGTTGTTTTCCGCATAACGGTAGGTGCGGTTCTTCATGGAATAATCGGTAAATTCGGGAAGCAGCTCAGATTTCTCATAGAAAGTAACAGGCAGCTTTCCAGACGGTGAAACATCTCCGAAAAGAATCCTTGCAAGAGCAGTACCTCCCTCGGAACCCGGGTACCATGCGTGAATGAGCGCATCGGGTTCGCACTCGGTATTTACGGCACTTCCCGCAGCGCAAACCACAATAACAGGCTTGCCCGTTTTCATTATCTTGTCAACGAGGATACGCTGGCTTTCGGGCAGACGGATATCGTTCTTATCGCCTGAGGAGAACTCATTTCCTGTATCTCCCTCTTCACCCTCAATGGTGGAGTCAAGTCCCACGCAAAGCACAACAGCATCGGCATTATCGGCAGCCGCCAATGCTTCCGCATATCTGTCGCCCGCCTGTGCAAGTCCCGAAACCCTGTCCTTATAGAGATGACAGCCCTCGGCAAAGATAACTCTGCCGCCGAATCTCTCGCTGATACCGTCAAGGAATGTCACATATTTGTCGGCAGTACCGTTGTAATTTCCCTCCAGAGCGATACGGCTGTTGCTGTTGGGGCCGATTACCGCAATGGTCTTTATCTTGCTTTCGTCAAGAGGAAGAATGCCGTTATTTTTCAGCATTACCATGGATTTTTCGGCACATTCAAGAGAAACAGCCTTATTTTCCTTGCTTGAAACAACGGTATAAGGAATATCATCAAACTCCGTTTTTTTGTCGAACATACCCAATCTTATCCTCGTTCTCATAAGGTGGATACATGCTTTTCTGATATCCTCCTTTGTGATAAGACCCTCTTCAAGAGCGGCAAGAAGATACACATATGTACAGCCGCAGTTTACATCGCAGCCTGCCTTTAAAGCCATTGCCGCTGATTCAACGGGATTGGAGGTCAGACCGTGATGCTCGTGGAAATCACGTATTGCCCAGCAGTCGGAAACAAAATATCCGTCAAAGCCCCATTCCTTCAGCTTTGCCATAAGGAAATTGCTTGCACATGCACCTTCTCCGTTTACACGGTTATATGCACCCATAACGCTTTCAACATGAGCGTCCTTTACAAGTGCTTCAAATGCGGGGAGATAGGTTTCCTCCATATCCTTCTTTGATGCACGTGCATCAAATTCGTGACGAACAGCCTCAGGACCGCTGTGAACGGCAAAATGCTTTGCGCAGGCAGCAGCCCTGAGAGTATTACCGTCGCCCTGAAGTCCCTTTACATATGCTTTGCCGTTTTCAGCGGTAAGAAAAGGGTCCTCGCCGTAGGTTTCGTGACCTCTGCCCCATCGGGGGTCTCTGAAAATATTAATGTTAGGTGCCCAAAGAGTAAGCCCCTTGTAAATATCTCTGTCATCGTACTTTGTGTAGGCATTGTATTTTGCTCTTGTTTCGGTGGATGTGATATTTCCCGCCTTTTCAACAAGGTCGGTGTCAAACATTGCTGCCATACCTATTGCCTGAGGGAACATGGTAGCAACGCCCGAACGTGCAAGACCGTGAAGTCCTTCGTTCCACCAGTTATACGCAGGTATGTTAAGTCTTGGAACGGAAGGCGCATCATATCTCAGTTGACTTGCCTGTTCCTCGACGGTCATTTCGTCAGCTAATGCTTCTGCTCTTTCAAGAGGTGAAAGTGATTCATCAAGATATTTTTTCATTTTTTTATTTCCTTTCGGATAATTATTTACTTTATAAGTTCCTTTATTCGTGCGCTGATGTCGTCCATCATATCGGAAGGCTCGGCATCCCCGTTGTTGTCAAGAAGACACCACTGTTCGGAAATGACAGCTTCTTCGCCGCTTGCATATTTCCGTTTTTCACCCAGAAGTTCACATTCAAGGAAAAGATTGTTGGTGTATACTTCAAAGTTGCAGGAATAATCGGGGTAGCAGACGTCCTGGTATTCGGGAATGCATTTTGCGAATATCTGATCCTTTACTGCATATATCGCAAAGCCATCCTCAAGATTAAAGCCTGCCTTGAATGCCTTTCTGATGAAGCGGTCCTGCCTGATACGGACGTCCGAATTGCTCAAACGGAATCTGCTGTCGTAAATGTCCGTATAATCCCACAGACTCATGACTCTGTTGGGAAGATAGCCTCTTTTTTTGGTGTTTACGGGGATCATGCATACTCCGCCGTCGGTAAGGCTTGTTACCGACCATGGTGCAAATTCAGCATCACTGTCGGAAAGGTTTTTGATCTTGTGGGTAAGCTTTACCACAGGAGCAGACTCGTTCATCTCCACAATAATTGTAAATTCCTTTCCGAACGGAGTAACGGGGGGCTTTAAAACAAGCTCATTTTCGGTAATGCTGAAGCTTACAGTACCGTTATCGGGATAATAGGTCTCGGGGTTGACCTCGGGGGCACACCATATTCTGTGACCGCCGTAAGCCACCCAGCAGCCATATTCGCCAGCAGGCTCGGTAAAGCGGCGGTCGATATCCTCAAACAGAACGTTTTCCTTGTCATTTCGGGAGAAATAGATGATTCTCGGACCTACATCAACTGTAACGCCGAGAGAGATAAGACCGTTGTTAAGAAAAATGCAGTTTCCGAAATTCTTGTACTGTCTTTTTATAACGCTGATGCTCATAATATTGATCGACCTTCTTTAAAATCTGCATTTACGTCTGAAACACAGGGCAGAAAGAAGTTCATTTTCTTCCGGCGTTCATCGGACGTATTGTTTGTATAAATTATATAACAAATATATGATGTTTACTAACCGTTTTTTGCGTTTTTGATTTCACATATTGTGCTATTTTTATAATCTTGATTTGTATTTCCATACAAAAAGAAATTATAAGTATTGCGTTTTTATGCAGGACGTGTTATTATATTAATGTAAATGAAAATAACAATAATTTGTGCAAAAGTTATTGGGTCAAAATATACAATATCAATAACAGAAAGGTGAGACTTGTATGATCGTACATCTTAACGGCGATTTTGAAACAGTTGATTATGTTCAAAACCGAAGCGTTCTTTTATACGACAATATCGAGAATGAGGAATATCCTCTTCACTGGCACAACGCCATCGAGATAATAATGCCTCTCACAAACGGCTTTGAAGCCATTTGCGGCGGCAGGGAATATAAGCTTAACGAAAGGGATATCCTGATAATTCCCGGGGGTACCCTTCACAATCTGAAAGCACAGTCCGGCAGAAGACTTATCTTCCTGTGCAACAACAATTCCATTGTGGCAAATCCCGCACTGTCAGAGCTTTATTCCGTCCTTTTTGAGCCAGTGCTGATAAATTCAGATTATGATAAGGAATTTCTTAAGTCTATGAACCATATTCTTGAGGAAATATATGTTTTATATTCAAATTTCACCGACATTACCGAGGTGTATATCTACTTAAAGCTGGTGACTCTCCTTGCGAGGGTAAAGGAGTATCAGCAGAGCGAGATAAAATATGATGACGGCGGAAAATATGTGGACAAATTCAATCTTATACTCAAATATATTGAGCAGAATTATACAAACGATATCACTCTTGAAAAACTTGCAGATATCGCCGGCTACAGTCCTTATCATTTTTCAAGGATATTCAAAAAATACAGCAGCACGACCTTTATAAACTTCCTGAACCGCCGCCGAATAAAAGCCGCCGAGCTTCTTCTTCTCGAAAACGGCAGCTCCATAACCGACGTGGCAATGCAGGTAGGATTTGCAAGTCTTACGACCTTCAATCGAGTATTTAAAAGCATTAACGGCTGTACTCCCTCCGAATACAAGAAGCTTTACAGAACTTCTCAGACTTCCGAAAGGTTTTCATGAATCATACACCGAACTGTTTGTTAAATGTGCGGTGTTTTGTTTACTCTGCTGTCTAAGTGACGTTTTTAGGGGGGATACCCATTATTTAGCTTTTGTTATATCGCATAACACGTCAAAAAAAGCCACCATTTCGGGTGACTTTTTTGACATGCTGAGCTATCTGAAGGGACAGCCTTTTTAGCGTATCATTCCTTAACGCCGCCGATGGTCAGACCCGCAACGAAATATTTCTGCAGGAAAGGATACAGGCAGATGATAGGAAGTGAAGTGATAACGGTGGCAGCTGCACGAACGGAAGTCGGAGTTACCATACCGCTTGCGTGTTCCATGGATTGAGCTGTCTGTCCCTTGCCCGAAGTGGTTACGGCACTGAGGAGCTTCATCAGCTCATACTGCAGAGTAGTCAGATCATCGCTCATACGGTTATAGAGCATTGCGTCGAACCATGAGTTCCACTGACCTACTGCCGTAAAGAGGGCAACTGTTGCGATAACGGGCATACAAAGCGGGAAAATTATCTTGATGAAGATAGTAAAGTGTCCAGCACCGTCGATCTCAGCGGATTCGCTGAGGCTTTCGGGAAGTCCGTTCATATATGTTCTGATAACCAGCATATTGAATGCGCTTACCATTCCGGGGAGGATATATACCCAGAAGCTGTTGGTAAGACCAAGAGACTTATACACAAGGAATACGGGGATAAGTCCGCCCGATACATACATTGTGACAACATAAAGCAGAGAAAGCTGTTTCTTTAAAACAAAGTTCTTGCGGCTGATGACATATGCAAGCAGTGCTGTTACAAATGTTGAGGAAACCGTTCCGATAACCGTTCTGAGGACGGAAATGAGGGCTGCTCTGGGCATAAGCTCCTTGCGGAGAACCGCCTTGTAGTTGTCCCAAGTGAACATTCTGGGCAGAAGGTGAATGCCGCCTCTGAGTGCGTCGGTACCGTCATTTAAGGAAACCGCAACTGTATTCAGAAGAGGATACAGCGTTACAACGGTGAATAATATCATTATGATAAGATTTATGGTATCAAAAATAATGTCGCCCGTAGTTCTTCGGCTGAGCATTGATTTTTTTCCGTTGCCTATGTACTTAGCGTCTTTTATTTCGTGATGTATCTCTTCGGGTACTTTAGTTCTTCTTGTCATGAAGCTGTCCTCCTTCCTTTAGAATAGATGCTCTTCGCCCATCTTCTTAGCTATCTGATTTGCAGCAACTATGAGGATAAGGCTTACGACGCTCTTAAATATACCTGCGGCTGTACCAAGCGAATAGTCTGCCTGGCTGATACCGTATTTCAGAACGTAAATGTCAATAGTTTGCGCAACGCTCTGTACCAGACCGTTTCCGAGGAGGTACTGTACCTCAAAGCCCGCATTAAGAACGTTACCGATGTTCATAATAAGCAGAATGAAGAATGTGGGCTTGATGCCGGGGAGAGTAATGTGCCATATCTTTGCAAGTCTGCCTGCACCGTCAATGGAAGCAGCCTCATACAGGTCGGGGCTGATAGATGTAATGGCGGCGAGATAGATGATACTGTTCCAGCCTGTTTCCTTCCAGACGTTTGCAAAACCTACTATCCACCAGAACCATTTCGGATCGGCAAGGAAGTTAAAGGGCTTGTCAAGTATGCCTGTTGCTACAAGCACTTCGTTGATGATACCGTTTTCTGTGGAAAGAACGTCAAATACGATACCTGTAACAATTACCCATGAGAGGAAGTGCGGAAGATATGAGATAGTCTGTACAAGCTTTTTGCCCCTGACAAATCTAAATTCACTCAGCAGGATAGCAAACAGCACGGCAGTAACCGTACCCAATACAAGATTGATAACGCCCATTGCAAGAGTGTTTCTGATGACCTTTAAAAACTGATCGTTTGAGAAAAGGAACTCAAACTTGTCAAGTCCAACAAACTGTGAATGAAGCAGACCATTCTTCGGCTTATAATTCTGGAATGCCATAAGCCAACCCCCAAGGGGTACATAGCAGAAAATTATAACATAAATGATAAAGGGGATCGAAAGAAGTATCAGCACCTTCTGGCTTTTTATCTGCTTCCATGTGATACCCTGTTTCTTTTCAGATGTTGAAGCTTTTGCCATAGCGAATTTGTTTCACTCCTTATTGTAAGTTGACGGAACCGCTTTTTATGCGATCCCGTCATACTTATCATGCAATACTTTATGCTTAGTTATCAGTTACCTTCTGCAACTGCAATTCTTCTCTGAACCTCTTCGGTAAGAGCATTCAGATAAGCTTCTGTATCACATCTGTCGCTGTAAATTCCCATGTATTCATCCCATGCTGCGTCGAAGTCGGAGGAAATAACTACCTTAGGCAGATATTCGTGCTTAACTTCGTCCATGTTTACCTTAGCAAGGCCCCAAGGAGTTTCTGTTGTGAATGCATTGGAGTAAGACCACATGGGGAACCAAGGAGACTTTTCCTTAGAAGGATTGAGCATCTGAGTATAGGTCTGAACGCCGTATGCATTGAAGCATTCCTTTACAGGCTCAGGCAGGGACTCATAGAATTCTGCGGGCTGGTTGCTGGGGTTGTATGCATTGATTCCATCGTGATCCATACCGATATAGCCGGGGAAGTAGGAGTAAGGACACATATTAGCATTGATGTAAGACTGGTCAACGGAATTTTTACGCTGTTCGTCGTTTCTGTAGAAGAGGCCGTCATCGCCTACAAAGTAGTCAATGCCTTCCTGACCCCAGTTACGGAGTCTGAGGATCTCAGGAGAAAGGAGGTCATCCAAGAACTTCATTGCGCCTTCGATATCATCGCAGCTTACTGTGATACCGATACCGCCTGTTGCATCAAGAGCAGGCTCGCTGTGGTAGCGCTCCTTAATGCCCTTGTCAATTACGATTCCGAGAGGTACATATGTGCAGTCGTCAAGACCCTGCTGCTTGATAGCATTTTCAGCGTCCTGGAAATTCCAGTGCTGGTCAACCATACCGCAAACACGTCCCGAAGAAAGCTTAGCAATGTACTGGTCGTAGTTGAGAGTGAAGGTTTCGGGGTCGATAACGCCCTTTGCATACTCTTCGTTGAGCTTCTTGAAATATCTCTTAGCTGTGGGAGTTGTGTTGTAGTCAATAGCCTGATGTGTAGTTTCGTCAACTATGCAGCAGCCGTCATTCGGATAACCGTCAAGGAAGAAGGGAGCATTTTCAAGGCAGAAATATCTCCAGTCATCGGTGAGTATCTCATAGCCGATATTGGGAGTGCCGTCCTCCATTGTGGGGTTAGCCTCAAGGTATCTCTCGATAACATCGAAATATTCATCAAGTGTTTCAATCTTGGGATAGCCTGCCCACTTGAGAACTCTTGTCTGAATCCAGAATGCTTCATCGTTATGTATTGTACCTGTGTCATACATATAAACATTTCCGAACTGAGGAATGATGTAAACGTGACCGTCTTCATTTCTGATCTGATTCCATTCAGCATCGGAGTAGAAATTCTTTACGTTGGGATAATTGTCCCAATACTCGTCAATAGGAATAAGTGCGCCTGCATCGATAAGTGTTGTGCTTCCGCTGGAGCCAACGATGAAGTCTGTGTACTCACCGCCTGCGATCATAACGCCGATGGCTTCCTCAGCGGTCTGACCTGTGAGCCATGTTTCCTTACACTTTGCGCCGATCTTTTCAGCGATGACCTGCTGGATCCTGTTGTCGGAGTTGATCTCATTTCCGGGAACGGAGAAGAAAGCTGTGAACTCCTTGATCTCGCCTGAGCTGCTTGTGCTTGCAGCACCTGAGTTGCTGTCTGTTGAAGCGTTATCTCCGCCCTGTGATGTCGAGCTGCAGCCTGTTGCTCCGGCAATCATAAGCACTGCCATTGATAAAGCTGTAATGGATTTGATCTTTTTCATTGTACATACCTCCTAAATATATGATTTTCATAACAAATCCTTAAGTTAGGCAATTATCATAAATTGCTCTTTACCTGTTAATTGAATTATATCATTCTTTTTTTGATTTGTAAATATCAAATGTAAATCTGAGCAAAAAATGATAAGAATTTGCGCAATTTGACAATAAATGATTATAATAATTTTTTTTGCTTCGGAAAAATGCAATAAATGGTATGCTATTCGCAATATCTGAATAAAATTTCTATCATTATTTTTACAGAGATCATTTCAATTTGTATTTTTAATCTTCATTGTCCTACTTCTTGATCTTTCTCCCAAAAATTATCCTCCGAAAGCAATCGCTCGAGGAGGATAATTTTTGGTTTTATGAAGTTCATTCCAAATGAACATCGTAGGGAAGGGTACATATGATTAAGGAAGAGGAGATAGATATGATCTTTTATTCTTTTCCGTACAAATTCTATATAATTATCTGCACCGCCTTATACTAATTTCCTAACTTAAAGTAGACAAAAAAACAAGCAAAAGCTTGCGTATATGGGTTTTGTGCAGACTTTTTATCTAGACTTTTATGGGTAATTAGTATTAAGGCAATACCGCACAAGCTATTGAAAACAAGCAAGAAAAAATGGTATAATAGTATTAATTGCGGTTTGGGGCAGAAATTGTATTATTATTATTATATGGAGTTGAAATTAATGTATAACTATCTTGTAGTGGGCAGCGGTCTTTTTGGAGCGGTTTTTGCACAGCAGGCAAAGGCTGCAGGCAAGTCCGTCCTCGTTATAGAAAAGCGTCCGAATATCGGCGGAAACATCTTTACTGAAAAGATCGAAGGAATTAACGTACATAAATATGGTGCCCATATTTTTCATACCAATGATAAAAAGGTATGGGAATATATAACTCAGTTTGCTGAGTTCAACAGATTTACAAACAGTCCTGTCGCAAACTACAAGGGGGAACTTTATTCTCTTCCGTTCAATATGTACACATTTAACAAAATGTGGGGAGCAGTTACTCCCGATGAGGCGCAGGCAAAAATAAATGAACAGCGTACCGAAATCAAGGGTGAGCCTCTGAATCTTGAAGAGCAGGCTATATCTCTTGTTGGAAGAGATATTTATGAGAAACTCGTTAAAGGATATACCGAGAAACAATGGGGCAGGGATTGTAAGGATCTTCCCGCATTTATAATAAAGCGCCTTCCCGTACGTCTTACCTTTGACAGTAACTATTTCAATGCGCTTTATCAGGGTATTCCAATAGGCGGATATACAAAGCTTATCGAAAATCTTCTTGACGGCATTGAGATACGGCTTAATACAGATTATCTTGCAAACAAGAGCGAATTTGATTCTCTGGCAGAAAAGGTTGTTTATACAGGACCGATCGATGCGTATTTTGAATTTAAGCTTGGATATCTTGAATACCGCTCTGTGAGATTTGAAAATGAAATTATTGATAAACCGAACTTCCAGGGAAATGCTGCTGTTAACTATACAGACAGCGAAACGCCATGGACGAGAATAATCGAACATAAATGGTTTGAGTTCGGGAAGGATGAGAATGGCAATGACCTCCCCAAAACAATTATCAGCCGTGAGTACAGCTCCGAATGGAAACCGGGAGATGAACCATATTATCCCGTAAATGATGATAATGAGATAATACTTGATGCTTCGCTTTCAGCAAAGCCGATTTATCTAAAAAGAGGTTATAAAGAGATTGAATATCACACTATAAAGACAGAACACAAGGGTATGAAAAATAAACTGTGTAAATGAATTTCCCACAAAAATTTTGACCATACT
>JAEDOB010000338.1 GCA_016302225.1 Oscillospiraceae bacterium
CGTGGAAGCAGAAATACTCGATGGACAGCTTGTCCATTATCTCAAAAGCAGCGTCTACCTTAGCCTTTGCTCTTGCTGTGGGATCGCTTTCGCCCCATGACTTATCGGCAGTGCCGCAGCCGAACATATCGGTGCCGTCGCCGCCCATAGTGTGCCACCAGGAAAGAGCAAATCTCAGCTGCTCCTTCATAGTCTTGCCGCCGACTACCTCGTCGGGGTTGTAGTATTTGAATGCCAGAGGATTGGTGCTGTCCTTGCCCTCAAAGGGGATCTTGCCTATGTTCTTGAAAAATTCGCTCATTGGAATTTACCTCCTTAAAAATTTACGAACTAAACGGCAGTCAAACTGCCTTTACATAATATTTTACAATGTAATCGTTATCCTGTCAAGTGTTTTTTGTAAAGTTGATATAATTTTTTTGAATAATGCGGAGTTTTTAGTGTTGAATGTTAAGTGATGAATGATGAATTAATGAAAACCCTCGGCAAGCCACAATATACAAAACGACGAAAATTATTTTACTTTGAGTGGGATTTGAGTTAGGTATATATTTCTACCCGCCTTCGGCGGGTAGAAATATATATGACGTTTACTATAAATTTACTGAAAACTCCACTTTCCACTTTCCACAATCCACATTAAATTCAACACTAAAAGCAGGATTTATGTATTTCATTAAGCGCAATAAAAAGATGATTTTCCGAAAGATAATCTATAACGGCAGAGAGATTTTCCTGCGTTATCATGCCCTGTGAAACAGCAAGGGCAGTGAGCACCTTATCGTTGCGTTCAAGGACGGACCGCAGAAAGGCAGGACATCTGTCCCCAATATCAAACAGCAGCTTTTGCTTCATAAGCAGCTTCAGCGACCTGTTCGGGAGCCCGCTAAGGAAGTTAAGGTCAAGCATATCCTCTTTGCCCCTCATGTCGTAGATTATCTCTCTCCCCTCAAAAGCATGGATATTCTCCTCCACCATAGTGAAGATATTCAGCGTATTGAGCACAATACGCAGCGGATCCTCCATCAGCCTTAAAAGTCGGCTCTCGTCGAAGTCGGGAGTAACAGAACGCATTCGGGCGTTAATAAGCGTTAAGGCATCAACGGAGGTTATTTTCGGGAAATCTATACTGTCAAAAAATCTGTCGGCATTTTCCGAACCGAATTTCTCGTAGACCAGGCAGGCAAATTTGTACCGCTCATTTTCCGTAAGAAGGCGGCTGAGAAATTCCTTCTGCTTAGGCGGACGCTTACGTTCGGGGAAATAATATGAGAAGTAATTTTTGCGATAATCGTCAAAGGCTTCGGGATATGCAGCCAGCTCGGCAAAAACGTAGCTTTCGGGACGATAGCCGCTGTCAAGCATGGCATTGACAAATTCCCGCTCGTCATACAGCAGGGCGGAAATGAAGGTGAGGTCAACATCGGTGTGGATCTCGCGATTTTGGGATTCCGTTTCCCAACAATTGCCTGATTTCTTTTTCAGAAGCTCCATATATACGGGGACAAAGTCATAACGCTTTGTCAGCATAATATAATACAGCGGAACCAATTCAAAGGGACGAGGCCCGTCTATCCAATAATAAATATCGGTAAACTGCGAATCAACACACAGATATTCCGAAAGCAGCTGTCGGATAACATCTGTTTTCCCCAATATCAGAGATACTGTCAGAGTTTCAAGGTAAATATCTCGTTCATGAATAAATGATGAATTCGGATATATGCCGCTGTTATTGTAATTATCAATAAACACACGGAGCTTTTCCCTTTCGTCCATAGCGGTCATTGCTTCAATAAGCAGGGGGTAATCCGGCTGAAAGCGTGAATCCTGCTTTCTCATATTATCCAAAAAATTTTTTATGCGGCTCGCTTTTATATTTTTGTCAAAAGCATACCTTAAAAATTTGTCGGTTTCTGCTCTGTCGGCATATACAAGATTTTTCGGTGTGCTCTGCATTGTCGGTTTTATTCTTTTCATATTTTTTTCACCTGCTTATTTAGGGAACCGCTGATTTTATCTATTTTTTGCTTTTTCCGTTGCTTGAGTGACGTATTTATGTGGGTGTTCTCCCGCCTTCGGCGGGAGAACACCC
>JAEDOB010000062.1 GCA_016302225.1 Oscillospiraceae bacterium
GAGCATTTGACTTTTAATCAAAGGGTCTGGGGTTCAAATCCCCAATGGCTCACCAAGAAAAATCCCTATTCTGCGTTGTTTGCGCAAAGTAGGGATTTTTTGTTTTACATAAAAAGTCACCTACTGCGACATTACTGCGACAAAAGCTTTGAAAACTAAAGAAAAACCGCCTTATTTAAGGACGGTTTTTGTAATCAGCTTGTTTTTCCTGCCATCTTTTTCGAAAATCATTCAGGCTTTCGAAGTTTGCCCCGCCGCTGAAATCGGGACTTTTGAGTTGCACGCTGTCATCTTCCCATCCGCATACGGGACAAATCTCATAGCTTCCGTATTTGGAAAAAGTATGCTTACCGCACACGGGGCATAAATGCTCGCCCAAAATCAATCACTCCTCCAACAGGTCAACAATTATCGAATTGGAAACCAAAAATCCTTCCCTTGTCAAGGCAAAACCGTCCGCAGTGCGCTTCATCAGCCCCGCCTTTTCGTAAACGGCAAAACGATTTTCAAAATGCCCCAGCTGTTCCGAAGGTATCTCGCTTCTGCAAAGTCCCTGTGAAAGACGAAGCTTTAACATTCCCCGCTCAAAGAAATCGGGCGGCGTTTCCTGCAAAATTTCGGTGATCTTTTCCGCCCCGCCTGACAGATAACCGTCAAGATCGGGTCGGCAGGCATACCTTTTTCCGCCGTAAAATGAGTGGGCAGCGGGACCAAAGCCGTAATATTCTCCGCAAAGCCAGTAAAGCAGATTGTGGCGGCACTCATATCCCTTCTGCGCAAAACTCGAAATTTCATACTGATAAAATCCCGAATTTTCAAGGTATTCGGCTGCCAGAAGATACATATCTGCCGCCGTGTCATCGTCGGGAACTCTGTCCCTCATACCGTTTTTGCTGTAAGGCGTCCCCTCCTCGATTTTCAGCATATACGCAGAAACGTGGTTGACAGGCAGAGCCGTCAGCCGAGTGAGAGTTTCCGTAAGGCTGTCCTCAGTCTGTCCGCAGACGCCAAGCATAATATCCGCAGAAATATTCCGAAATCCAACATCATACGCAATTTTTACGGCATTTTCCGCTTCATCTGCGTTGTGAAGCCGTCCGAGAGCTTCCAGCTCGCCGCCGCAAAGTGACTGCACGCCGAAAGAAATGCGGTTTATCCCCGCCGCAAGATAGCCCTCCAGCTTTTCGTGAGATACGGAGTTAGGGTTTGCCTCTATGGAAATTTCTGCGCCCTTTGACGGGGCTGCCGCCGAAATTATCCGTCCCGCCTGTTCGGGTGACAGCAGCGAAGGCGTTCCCCCGCCGAAATAGACACTTCCCGCCCCCTCGAGGCAGTTTTTGCGAATATCCGTACAAAGTATATCCACATAGCTTTCGACTATATTCCCCGACACTGCCGTTGAATAAAAGTCGCAGTACGGGCATTTTCTCACGCAGAACGGGATATGAACATAAACTCCGAAGCTCATTCTTCGTCCTCCGAGGTATTTTCGGCAATGTCCGAATACTCGACAATATTGCCCTTGCTGCCCCTCTTGACCTCGTATATGGCATCATCAGCCTTTTTCATCAGCTCGTCAAGCCCCTTTGCATCATAGGGATACCAAGCAACGCCGCCCGAAACGCTGACACGGTAGGGCGTTCCGTCGGGAAGGGTGATAGTTTTGCCGTTTACGACGGACCATATCTTTTTAAACTCCGCACGTATCTCGTCACGGTCGCCGTAGCCGTGGTAAAACAGATAAAACTCATCACCCGAACGGCGGCATGCCATACATCTGTGGTTCTGCGCTTCAAGCAGAGTATCGGACAGGCACTTTATATACATATCACCGTAATCGTGACCGTAATGGTCGTTTACATATTTCAGATTATCCAGATCCCACATAACAAGAGCGGAAACTCGCAGTGACATCTTCCTGTTTTTGAACAATGCCTCAGTCCGCTCGGTAAATGCACGTCGGTTATAGATACCCGTCAGCAGGTCAATATCCCTTTCATGCTGGAGCTTTTCCTGCTCGGTCATTTCCTTTGTAATGTCCATAACAGCGCCCAGAAGTGAGCCGTTTTCGTTGATTATCTGCAGCCTTATCCAGCGGAATTTGCCGTTTGGCTCGGGCAGCTTGTAGATATTTCCCGTTTCATCGCAGAGATATTCCTTTATCTCGGCAAATCTCGTCATAAACGCCGCAGCGGGCAGACAGCCGTTGTGAAGCTTGGAGCTGTCCATATCCAGAAGCTCGCAGAATTTCCCGCTGACAAAGCCGTAGCCCGAATTTTCCTTTATCTCGAAAACTCCCACGGGGACATCTGCCACGTCCATTATCCTGGACATTTTTGAAGCAAACGCCTCCACCTCGCCCGAAAGCACCTCCACCGATGCACTGAGCTCATCTATCTCGCTGATACCCGTTTTGTCAAGTGAAATAGGCTCGGTAGGGTCGCTGGAACGAAGCTGCTTTATTAGCTTTGTAACAGGCTTTACCAGTGCTCGGCTTGCGGCAAGTACGCATATTACCGAAACAGCCACCGAAATCAGCATTGTGATTATCAGTATCTTCCGCAGATTGATGGACAGCTCATAAAGTGTGTCCCGCCTGATAATGCCCGTGAGCACCCACTCATTCTCACCTGCGGCAGAAATGCTTATAGGCATGCTGAAGCCCGCCATTTCCGAATTGAACTCATCTGAGGGTAATATCCTGCAAATGCCGTTTCTGTCGGGCTCAGAAGCAATAACTCCGTCATCTGCGGAATAAAGGCGCTTGTAGGCACTTCCGCTTACGGCTATCTTCCTTGTAAATTTCTCATTATCCGAACGGGTGGAAATTGCTCCCAGATAGTACGCTCCGAAAACTCCGCCGTCCAGCTCCTCATACTGCATCTGTGAAATAAGGTAGCCTTCATTCAGCTCAACGCCGACAATTCCCAGAAAATCGCCATTTGAGGAAATAAGCGGCATTGAAATGGTAACGCCGGGTGTGTCAAAACGGGAAAGCTTTACCCCCGTAAGTATCACCGGCTGAGAACTCTGCTCAAAGCTTCTGACATAGCTGTAAAATTCCTCCGTTTCCTCGGCAAGTGCACAGTTTGTCCAGCAGGTGTCAAGCATGATATTCATCTTTTTTGCATATTCCGCAGAACCCATTCTCAGCTGCAGATCACTGTCGCCGTTTGAAAGGGACGCAGAGTCATTGGAACGCAGGAAATACGCTGCACGTCCCGCCGAAATATCCGAAGTCGAATCCGCGCAGCCCTCCAGAATAACGTAAGCACCCGTAACGGAATTGGTGCGCAGCAGACTTCTCACATCATCGGAGAGAATATTTATAAGCTTGGTATTCAGCTTTGCATCGGTCAGCATATCATTAGCGGAAGCATGGTTTTCCGAAAGAGCTTCCTCGATCTCCGAAACCATCTGATCTCTGTCCTGCCAAAAATTTCCCCAGCGTTCGGAAAAGGAATGCTCTATCTCTCCCGCACGCCTGATAACGGCATTTTTGAAATTATTTGCTGCATTGTCCTCAACGTCCTTAAATATCCCGCCGAATACCAGCAGAACAAATATCAGCACCGACTGCATTACAGTCACCGCCAGAACAGGCACCAGCAGTTTATTGAAGAAGGAAACACTTTTATTTGAATTCACTATGTAAAATCTCCATTCGTAAATATTCATTTTCTCACTAAGGAAATACTGATTAATGGGTGTTCCCCCGCCAAAGGCGGGGGAACACCCACCTGTATACGTCACTTACAGTAACAAGAAAAATATAATTGACCATTTAATCAACATTTTCCTATATATCATACCATATTGAAATACAAAAATATTACACGGTTTGTTACCGTATTGTAAATAAAACCGCTTGAAATTTTCTTTGAAATGGTGTATAATGCCTTTATTAGGTTTGACTAAATAGCTTCTCTCAAAACCAACCATTGGACGTGATAATATGTATAATTTCTGTGCCGTTATCCCCTCGCTGAACCCCGATCACAGGCTTGCAAGCATTGTCAGAAAGCTGCACGACAGGGATTTCCGCCGCATAATCGTGGTAAATGACGGCAGCGATTCCGACGAGATCTTCAGGCAGATACAGTCGGAATACGGCTGCGACCTGCTCACACACTGCGTAAATCTCGGCAAGGGCAGGGCAATGAAAACCGCCATGAACCACTATATGAACAGCTATGCAGACGAATGTGACGGAATTGTTTTCGTTGACGGCGACGACCAGCACGATGTTGACGACGTATGCAAATGCTGCGACAGTCTTTCGGAAAATCCCGGCTGCCTTATCCTCGGTTCAAGGGATTTCAACTCGGAAGGCATACCGCCCCGCAGCCGATACGGAAACAAGGTGACCTCCCGCTTTTTCGGGCTTTTCTGCGGATTGAAGATAAGCGATACGCAAACGGGGCTTCGTGTCATACCGAACAGCCTTATCCCCGATTTTGTAGGTCTTGCGGGCGAACGGTTCGAGTATGAAACAAATATGCTTCTGGAAACAAAGCGGCTTGCCATTCCCATAGTTGAAGTGCCCATCAGAACGATTTACGAGGACAACAACAAGCAGTCCCACTTTAATCCCATAAAGGATTCCATAGCCATCTACAAAATGCTGCTGGGCTTCGTGTCCTCCTCGCTGGCATCTGCGCTTATCGACCTGGGACTGTATCAGCTGCTTTTCATAGCGGCAAAGGCTCTTCCTATGAAATTCCGTATTCTGGCAGCAACGGTCATTGCACGAATAGCTTCATCGCTTTTCAACTATACCGTCAACAGCAAGCTGGTTTTCAGATGCTCGGAGAATCCGAAGAAAACTATCGTGAAATATTACCTGCTCTGCATAGTTCAGGCGGCGGCTTCATTCGGCGGAGTTTACGGACTTTCCTTTATTTTCGGGGAAAAATCCCTTATCGCAAAGCTTATTGTGGACACAATTCTTTCGATTATCAGCTTTAAAATTCAGCAAAATTTTGTATTTAAAAATAAACCTCGGCAGCCGTATGCCGAATAAATTGAAATGGGGTATATTATGGAAAATGCCGTTTTAAACGAAGCGGAGATAGAAAGCACTGCACCCAAAAAGCGCAGCGTAGGGCGCATTATCGGAATGGCCATAGGTCGTTTCTTTGCATTTATCGGGGTGATACTTCTGGCGGCGGTGATACTGCTTGTGGGGGTTTCTTATATTTTCTGCATGGGACCCTCCCCCTCTGCGTCCGACCTTTTTGTAAACACCATGATGGAAACAAGTGCCTTGAAATTTATCCCAAGAATGTTCTTTACCGAGGACGAGATAGACGCCATCAGAAAGCGTAATTCCACCGTGGAAACGCTTGAAGTCACAGACCAGTCGCTTGTTGTCATTCCCACTCCCGAGGAGCTTTCCGAGGAGGAGGAACGGCTCCCGCTGGAAATAATCGACATTTCATCATCTACATATAAGGGCAAGCTTATGCTGGTGCGTGACCCGTCAAGGGTGGTTCTGGGCACTCCCCCGTCGCTGGGCGGAAATGCAAAGGGCATTCAGATCTCGGAAATGGTCGAGCGTGAAGGCGGCATTGCGGGAATAAACGCAGGCGGCTTTCTGGACGAGGGCGGTGTCGGAAACGGCGGTACTCCTCTGGGTATCGTTATCAAAAACGGCGAGCTGCTTTACAACGGCGGCGGCTCCATAGTTGTGGGCTTTGACAAGGACAATAAGCTTGTTGTGGGCTGGATGACGGCTCAGGAGGCTATGGACAAGGGTCTGCGTGACGCTTGTTCCTTCGGTCCCGTGTTTATCGTAAACGGCAAGCGTTCGGACGTTGCGGGAACAGGCGGCGGACTCAATCCCCGAACCTGTATCGGTCAGACTGCGGACGGAACCGTGCTCCTGCTTACCATCGACGGCAGACAGGCTACCAGTATCGGTGCAACATACGAGGACTGCATTAACATTCTTGAGGAATACGGTGCAGTCAACGCCGCCAACCTTGACGGCGGTTCATCAACGGTTATGTACTACAACGGCGAAATAATCAATGTCTGCGCCTCGGTATACGGTCCGAGAGATCTGCCCACGGCATTTGTGGTACTTCCCGAAAAGACAAATTGAGGAAAGGATTGACATCGAAAATGGCTTATCAGCCCGAACATTTCAAACCAAAGCAGCCCAAAGCAAAAGCCGCCGCTGCCGTGAAAAAGCCGAAGAAAACACATATTTTCGGCATTCTGATGCTTATCCTTTTCACAATTCTGATGGCTGCATCGGTCTATGTGTGGAAGATAGAATGGCAGTTTCTGGAATCCTACGAAAAGAACCACATCAAGCACGCAGAAGCGTCATTTATGGACAAATATCGTCTGAATGACATTGACGCTATCATTGACGAAAAGTCCATAGAATACGATAAATTCAACGACAGAGATGACTATTTGAAGTATGTGTATGCCACCTTCGGGAACGATTTCACCGACGCAAAATCCATAAAAGGTCAGATGAATAAGGAAGGCGCCTTTACATATGATGTTTATCTCGGAAATTTAAAGTTTTCCCGATACGAACTGTCCCCCGACGGAGAAACGGACAAATTCGGTCAGCACGGCTGGAAATGCTCCCCTGTCGATCTTGCCGAACTGAATGAACAGCTTTTTGTCAAGACACACGGCTTTAAGGTCTGCGTCCCAAAGGGTGCAAAGGTCTATGCGGACGGTAAACAAATAGGCTCCGATATGCTTTCCGACGAGGAATATAAAATCAAGGATTACGACGATCTGGACGACAAGTCGCTTATCCCGAAGTTTGAGATATACGAAGCAAAAAATGTTTTCTTAAACGAGCCCGTTATGACCGTTACCGACCAAAACGGCAAGGAAATGAAGCTTACCGAGGAAAAGGGAATGCTGTACGCCCTTCCCGTCCCCGATGAAGCACTGCTGGACGAAGTAAAGGCGTTTGCCGAAAAGTCCTCGCTGGCTTATGCTATGTACATCACGCAGGACGCACCTTTTGAAGATGCCGAGCAGTACATAGTGAAGGATTCGGAGTTTCTGCGGCGTATCAAGGGCTTCTGGCATGACTGGTACCGTTCGCATACGGTTTCCTACGATAATCTGGAATTTTCCGATATTGTTATGTATGACGAGGAGCATTTTGTACTGAACATTGCCTTTGATTATCACGTAAATATCGGATATAGAGTCAACGATTACGAGGTCGAATACAGGCTTAGTCTTATAAAGCTTGACGGCGAATGGAAGATCGCCACAATGATAATGTAAGGGGAAAAAATTATGCAGTTCAGACCATGTATAGATATTCACAATGGCAAGGTTAAGCAGATAGTAGGCGGCAGTTTGCAGGACGTCGGCGGAAAGGCAAAGGAAAACTTTGTATCGGAGCAGGACGCTGCATTTTACGCCCGTCTTTACCGTGAAAAGGGGCTTTCGGGAGGGCATATCATTCTTCTGAACCCCGTCGGCTCGGAGTATTATGAGGACGACCTTAAACAGGCGTTTTCCGCTATGTCCGAGTTCCCGAACGGCTTGCAGATAGGCGGCGGGATAACTGCCGAAAATGCTGCGGGATTTCTGGAAAAAGGCGCATCTCACGTTATCGTGACCTCCTACGTTTTCAAGGACGGGCGGATAAATATGGAAAATCTCAGAAAAATCAGCCGAGAAACGGGAAAACAGCACCTTTGCATCGACCTTTCCTGCCGCAAACGTGACGAAAAATTCTACATTGTCACCGACCGCTGGCAGAAGTTCACAGACACCGTTCTCTCCCCCGAAGTTATGCGGGAATTGTCCGCTTACTGTGACGAATTTCTCGTTCATGCCGTGGACGTGGAGGGCTGTGCGGGCGGCATTCAGACGGAAGTCGCCGAAATGCTGGGCAGCTGCCCCGACCTGACCGTGACCTATGCGGGCGGAATAAGCTCTGTTGACGATTTACAGCTTCTGAAGCAGCTTGGCAGGGGCAATGTGAATTTCACCATCGGAACGGCACTTGACCTGTTCGGGGGGAATATTCCCTTTGAAACTGCTGCGGATTTCCGATGAAAGTTTAGTGTGAAATGTGGAAAGTGGAATATGATAATTATGAAAAAACTTTTTAAGGAGATCACTATGGAAAAATATCTTGATGAAACTCTCACCCCCGAGGAAAGAGCAATTGCCCTCACCGACACTATGACCGTTGAGGAGCAGGCAAGTCAGCTGAGATATGACGCACCCGCTGTCGAAAGGCTGGGCATTCCCGCATATAACTGGTGGAATGAAGCACTGCACGGTCTGGCACGTTCGGGAATTGCCACAATGTTCCCGCAGGCTATCGGTCTGGCGGCTATGTTTGATACCGAACTGACAAAGAAAGCAGCCGAGATAACCGCCGAAGAAGCCCGTGCGAAGTACAACGCCTACACAAAATTCGGCGACAGGGACATTTACAAGGGTCTGACCTTCTGGGCACCCAACATCAACATTTTCCGTGACCCCCGCTGGGGACGGGGACACGAAACCTACGGCGAGGACCCCTATCTGACTGCGGAAAACGGAAAAGCATACGTCAACGGACTTCAAGGTGACGGCAAAACTATGAAAACCGCCGCCTGCGCAAAGCATTTTGCCGTTCACAGCGGCCCCGAGGCTGTCCGCCACGAGTTTGACGCAATTGCATCGAAAAAGGATATGGAGGAAACCTATCTCCCCGCCTTTGAAGCGCTTGTAAAGGACGCTCACGTTGAGGGCGTTATGGGCGCATATAACCGTGTAAACGGCGAAGCTGCCTGTGCAAGTGATTTTCTTATGACAAAGCTTCGTGAGTGGGGCTTTGACGGATATTTCGTTTCCGACTGCTGGGCAATTCGTGATTTCCACGAGCATCACGGGCTTACATCAAACCCCGTTGAATCTGCTGCACTTGCATTAAAGGCAGGCTGCGATGTAAACTGCGGCTGCACATATATGTATCTTCTCGCCGCTCTTGAAGAGGGACTTATCACAAAGGAGGACATTCGAAAAGCCTGCGTTCACCTTATGCGGACAAGAATAAGGCTTGGTATGTTCGACAAAAAGACGGAGTTTGACGATATTCCCTACACTGTCGTTGCAAGCAGCGAAAATAAGGCTGTTTCCCTTGAATGTGCCGAAAAATCCATGGTTTTGCTGAAAAATAACGGCATACTTCCCCTTGATGAAAGCAAGCTGAAAACTATCGCCGTAATTGGTCCCAACAGCGACAGCAGAATTGCCCTTGAGGGAAATTACAACGGTACTGCGGATAAATACGTCACCTTCCTTGACGGTATCAGGGAAAGATTTGACGGCAGAGTCATCTATGCCGAGGGCTGTCATCTCTATAAGGACAGAGTTTCGGGACTTGCTCAGGCGGGTGACAGATATGCGGAAGCCCTTGCGGCGGCTGACTGCGCCGACCTTGTTGTGCTTTGCGTTGGTCTGGATTCCACCATTGAGGGTGAAGAGGGAGATACGGGAAATGAGTTTTCTTCGGGGGATAAAAATGATTTGCGTCTGCCCGAAAGCCAGCGTATTCTCGTTGACAAGATAATGAAAACGGGCAAGCCTGTTGTACTTGTCTGCGCTGCGGGAAGTGCCGTAAATACCGAGTGCGAGCCCGATGCACTCATACACGCATGGTACCCCGGTTCCGAGGGCGGCACGGCACTTGCTAAGATACTTTTCGGAGATGTTTCACCGTCCGGAAAGCTGCCTGTGACCTTCTACGAGCGTTCCGATATGCTCCCCGAATTTACCGATTATTCCATGAAAAACCGCACCTACCGTTATGCGGAAAACAACGTGCTTTATCCCTTCGGATATGGTCTTACTTACGGAAAAATTGTTTGCACGTCCGTTGAATATAAGGACGGCAAGGCAACAGTTTCCGCCGAAAATACGGGTGAAAAAACGTCCGAGGACGTTATCCAGCTTTACATCAAGGACTACTGCGAAAACGCCGTTCCCAATGTAA